>CANQUZ010000003.1 GCA_947627165.1 uncultured Roseburia sp. | reverse complement strand
CTCGAAAACGACGCGAACGCGGCGGCGTACGGCGAATACGCCGTGACAGGCGGCGGAGCGAAAAGCTTTGTTCTCGTAACGCTTGGCACGGGCGTAGGCGGCGGAGTCATAGTGAACGGAAAGGTAGTGGCTGGATTTCATGGAGCAGGGGGAGAAATCGGACATATCTCTGTCAACCCGGAAGAAATCGAACCCTGTAATTGCGGCAAATATGGCTGTTTAGAGCAGTATACATCCGCCACCGGGATCGTAAGGCTGGCAAAACGAAAACTGGCGATGTCTTCCGAGGAGACAGGTTTGCGGAAATTTGAAACCCTGACGGCAAAAGACGTGTTTGACGAGGCAAAAGCACAGGATGCTGTCGCCTTAGACTTAGTGGACGAAGTCTGCTCCATTCTTGGGGCTGCCCTTTCCAATATTGCCTGCGTTGTGGATCCGGAAATTATTGTCATCGGCGGCGGAGTCTCAAAGGCGGGGGATATCTTGCTTCAGGGGATTCAGAAGCACTATATGGAAACTTCTTTCCATGCCTGCCGTGAAGCAAAATTTGCCTTAGCAGGGCTTGGCAACGACGCCGGAATGTATGGCTGCGTGCAGATGCTGTTGGAGGAATAAAAAGCGGATGTAGAGAAACAGATGTATTTCTGCTCTGCAGATACTTTTTTAGAGCAATAGAAAGCAATAGTATCTATCATAAAAAGGAGATGGAACATCATGTCAAATAATCTGATTATTTACTACTCCCGTAAAGGAGAAAATTACTGGAATGGGAGAATTAAAAATCTGGAAAGAGGGAACACGGAGATTGTTGCTGAATTTATCCAGAGAGCAGTCGGTGGGGATTTGTTTGAGATAGAGACGGTCAAAGCATATGCAGAGGACTACAAGGCCTGCACTGAGGAAGCAAAGCAGGAGAAAGAAGAGGGGGCAAGGCCGGAACTGAAAAAATATTTAAAAGACATCAACCGTTACGACAATATTTTTATCTGCGGTCCTTCTTGGTGGGGAACTTATCCCATGGCAGTGTTCTCGCAGGTGGAAAGGCTGAATTGGAGCGGGAAAAAAGTCATGGCTCTGGTGACACATGAGGGAACAGGACTGGGAGATTGCGAAAAGGATCTGAAAGAATTATGTAAGGGAGCCTCTTTCGGCAGGAGCCTTGCCATCCATGGGGCGGATGCTGCCGATTCCTGGATGGTAGTTGCCGCTTGGGCAAAAAAATCGGTGTAAATAACCGATTCTATGAGGATTTCATTTGAAAATAATATAGGGTCACACAGGAGCAATAACGAATAATTAGGGCGGACTTCCATAGGGAAGCCCGCCCTTTTTCGATTCCTATTTACGCCCATCTGATTTCTTCTGTGAGGGGAAACGACGCGTTTGCCGCTTGCATGATTGCGTAGAACTGCCTGTTCTTAACGTCCTGCCATGGTATAAAAAACTACTGTCAGTCTAACATATCGCCTATTTTTTTGCAAGATTTCTATCACGGTTTCTATATTTTTTCAACAAAATAACCAATAAGAATAAAAAATGTACGAAAGTTTTGTGGTATTTGTTGATTTTTAAATCTAAAAAGTGTAAAAAAATGATTTTAAGGGTCAAAAAAATGGTCATAAACCAAATTCGGAAGGCAGAAACAAGCCTGCGCCTCGGCAAAGCCGGGGCAAAAGCGGCGCAGAAATGAGGTAAAACGATGTCTAAAAGAGGAGAAAATATTCGGAAAAGAAAAGATGGAAGATGGGAAGCGCGTGTGAAATTATCTTATGCCAATGGATCGGCAAAGATCAAATCCCTTTATGGCAAAACCTATCATGAAGTCAAGGAGAAACTGTTAAACCTAAAAAAGGAGTGTGAATCAGAGGAAGAGAGGCGGAATCAGGGGAAGACATTTGGCGAAATCGCGGGAGAATGGCTTTTGTTACAGTCTGCGAATCATAAAGGGGCGACGCTGTTAAAATATCAGACGATTCTGGAAACCCACTTAATGCCTGTCTTTCAAGCCTATGACATCCAAACGCTGGATGAACACGCTATTGCCAGATTTATTTCCAATAAGATGGCGTCGGGTAACTTGAAAAATCGGGAGCCCCTTAGTTCTTCTTATGTAAAACTGATTTTGATTGTTCTGACGTCTGTCCTGGAATATGCCGCAGCCATGGGATACCGGGGGGAATTAAAAAACCATTATATCGCCAAGCCCGCAGCCGTAAAGCAGGAAACAGAGGTGTTGGACTTAAATTCACAGTTGGAACTGGAAAGATACATCGCCCAAAATACAGGCTGCACCGAAACCGGAATCGCATTGGCAATCTATGGGGGACTGCGCATAGGAGAAATATGCGCGCTCAGATGGGAAGAGGTTGATTTTGAAAATAAGATCATCCATATCCGGCATACGGTATCCCGCGTGAAGAATGAGGACTGCGGCGCAGCTTCCAAAACAAAATTGGTGATAGATGTTCCCAAAACCAGGGCTTCCGCCAGGGATGTTCCCATCAATTCAAAACTGCTGGCAATCCTAAAAAACTGGAAATCCATATCAAACTCCGAGTTTGCCGTTTCAACGACGGATGTTTTTGTAAGTCCCAGGACATTTGAATACCGCTACCATAAAATTTTGCAGAACTGCGGCATAACAGACATTCATTTTCACGGATTGCGCCACACCTTTGCAACCCGCTGCGTGGAAGTCGGCGTAGATATTAAGACGCTAAGCGAATTATTAGGCCATGCTTCCGTAAATATCACCTTAAATACCTATGTGCATTCGTCTGTGGAACAAAAAAGAACCCAGATAGAAAAACTGGCACGGCTTGGCGTGTGATAAATGGTCAAAGAAATGGTCTTACATTTTGATAAATGCGGTAAAAACAGGGCTTTTTGCAGGTTTGTTAAGAACAGGCAGTTCTACGCAATCGCTTTTGAAGACGCTTTTATTATAAGATTTGTATTTTTAGGATATTTATACATAGAAAATTTTTTGGTATGCCAGGGAAAGGCAGCAGGTAAAAGAGAAAAGGAAGAGTACGAACGATGGCAAAAATCACAGAAAAATCAAAAGGCTGTCAGTTGATTGTAAAAGCAAAACTCTCCATAGGGGAGAAGCTGGATGAAACTGAGTTGGAAAAATTTTCTCAAAAAAATGTCAGGGGTTTGCTGAAAGTAAACAGGATAAATAAGAAAAAAATAGAATATACAGGCCCCATTGGCGTCAGGTTATATGACCGGCTGAAAAAATCCATCAGCAAATATGACTTTTTCTTCATCATGGAGCAGTTTGTGGATTTATATCGGAAAATGGCTCAGGCGCAGCTAAACGTCAACAACGTTATTTTTGACATTGAGCATATTTTTATCAATGAGCACACAAAAGAACTCCAATTTATATATTTACCGCTGCTGCCGGCGCAGAAAGCAGAGCCGTTTGATACGATGTACCATATGATTTATACGGCAAAACCAATGCCGGAGCAGGAGAACGACTATATTTCCCGCTTTGTATATTTCCTGCGGGAGCTGCCGTCGTTTGACCCGGAAAAAATAGAAGCGTATATAGCCAAAGAAGACAGAAGCGTTGTGCATATTATTAAAAGACATCCTACTGTCAGTTTTATGACAGATAAGCAGGCGGACTATTACGCACATTATGACAGGGAAAGCGGGGAGGAAGCGACTGCACTATTAAAAGAAGAGGAAACGACCGTCCTATTTATTGAGGAGGAAGCAACGGGATTATTAGAAGGAGACGACTATGAAAAATTTGCCACTCTTTACCGTGTGCTCACTGACGAAACAATTCAAATTAATAAACCAGTGTACAGACTAGGAAAAGAAAAGAGCTATTCCGATTATTTTGTCAGTAACAATCATGCGGTAAGCCGAAGCCATGCGGATATTATCAGAAGAGAACAGCGGTATTTTATCATGGACTTAAATTCTAAGAATAAAACATTTGTGAATGGCGTAGCGATTACTCCCAGGAAAGAAGTGGAAATCCATGAAGGCGACAACGTCAGGTTAGGGAATGAAGAGTTTGTATTTCATTCTCAGGCATAGAAAAGGAGAGCGGTTATGCTGCGATATAAGGCAATAGCAGAGACGGACGTGGGAATGTCAAAAAAAACCAATCAGGATAGCGTTTTAATCAAACACGCTAAATGCGGTATAGGAGAGGTCTTATTGGCGGTGATATGCGACGGCATGGGAGGATTGGCAAAAGGGGAGCTTGCAAGCGCCACAGTGGTCAGGGAGTTTGCCCGATGGTTCGAGGAAGAGCTGCCGTTTGAACTTGAAAATCTGAATCTGGAGATTATAGGGGCAAAATGGTCTTTCATGCTCAAAGACCTCAATGTCAAAATATTGCAATACAGCCAGACCATAGGAGCAAGCCTTGGGACGACCTTTACCGGGCTGCTTTTGGCAGGTGATGAGTATCTGATTGGCCATGTGGGAGATACAAGAGCGTATCACATCGATACAGCAATCAGGCAGCTTACAGAAGATCAGACCTTTGTGGCGAGGGAAATCCGGAGAGGGACAATGACCTTAGAACAGGCAAGGACAGACAAGAGGAGAAATATGCTGCTTCAATGCGTTGGGGCGTCTGAAAAGGTAGAACCCGATATTTTGCAAGGCGGCTGCGAAAGGGGAGTCTATATGCTTTGTTCCGATGGTTTCCGGCATGAGATAACGGAAGCGGAAATATATGAATCTTTTCGTCCTGTAAATTTTGTTAATAAAGAAGTCATGCGTGCAAATGCAAGGGACTTAATAGAAGAAAATAAACGCCGACAGGAAAAGGACAACATTTCTGTCATCCTAATCAAGGTATATTAAGGAGAACTGGGTATGGCAGAAATTGGAGCAGTCATTGAAGAGAAATATGAAATATTAAGAGAAATCGGCAGAGGTGGAATGTCCATTGTCTACCTTGCCATGGACACCCGTCTCAACAAGCAGTGGGCAGTAAAGGAAATCAGAAAAAAAGGCAGCGGTAAAAATGATGAAGTGATTGTGAACAGCCTGCTGGCAGAAGCCCATATGATAAAAAAACTGGACCATCCGGCACTGCCGCGGATTGTGGATATCATTGAAAACAGTGTGACGATTTACGTTATTATGGATTATATCGAAGGGGAATCGCTAGATAAGATTTTGAATGAATATGGCGCGCAGCCGGAAGAACTGGTCATTGAGTGGGCAAAACAGATTTGCGAAGCGTTTTCTTATCTTCACTCCCGCAAGCCGCCCATTATTTATAGGGATATGAAGCCGGCAAATGTGATGCTGAAACCGGAGGGGAATGTCAAAATCATAGATTTTGGCATAGCCAGGGAATATAAGGAGCAGCAGCTTTCCGATACGACAGTCCTTGGCACGAAAGGATATGCACCGCCGGAGCAGTACAGCGGGCAGACAGACGCAAGGTCGGATATATACGCACTGGGAATGACCATGCATCAGCTATTGACCGGGATAGACCCAAGAAGCGGGGAAAAATATGCGTCGGTCAGAATGTGGAATCCGGAATTGTCGGAAGGTATTGAACTGATTATCGACAAGTGCGTGGAGCCGGCAGCGGAAAACCGTTATCAGAACTGCGCGGATCTCCTGTACGACTTAGAACATCCGGAATTGATAACAAAAGGCTATAAACAGAAGCAGAAGCGGAAAGTCGGGTTGTTCTTTGCCGCAGCGATTATGTCTGTTTTATGTCTGGCAGTGGGGATTGGATGCAGCATAGCGGCAACAGCCATGAACAATAACAATTACGATGCGCTGATTTCTTTAGCGGCATCCACCTCGTTAGAGGATAAGGTAGAGAGTTATAAAAAAGCAATAGAAATATATCCTGATAGAATGGATGCTTACTTTAAGATGCTGGAAGCCTATGAAGACGAAAGTCAATTTGAAAAATCAGAAAATGACGAGTTCCTCGCCCTCTACAATGCAAATAAAGACGGATTTGACAGAACTAGTGCTTCAGAGGCAGACCTGAATTACAAAATCGGCATGATGTATTTTAATTATTATACAGAGGGGGACGGCAGCTATAGTTTTTCCACCAGAGTGCAGAAAGCGTATTCTTTTTTTGAAGCCAACTATGAGAATGCCGATATTTCCCCGGATTTTGAAAATAAGAGCCTGTCCGACTGTTATTATCAGATTTGCTATTTCTATAAAAAATATATTTTAAGCTCTTCCACCGTGGAAGAAGCCTCTAAAGACAATTATGAGGCGTTGCTTCATACGATAGACGATGCGTTAGGCAAGGTTAAAAGCGTGGGTGCCTATGATCAGCTCTCACTGTATAACGCAGTGTTTATGCTTATGTATGACCAGCGGAGCAGCATGATGCAGGTGAATGTGGATCAAAATGAAATTCTGCAAAGGATGGACAGCGTCTACGAAAGCGCAAAGGAATTAACGGTGCAGAAAGAGCAGTCTCAAAAGCTAAGGCAGGAAATCATTGACAATTATGATTCTTACAGGCAGGCAATCATTAGAACTTATGAAAATGTGCAAGAGGAGGAATGAGTATGGCTGATACATTAACGACGGTTTCATACTTCTCTTTTGCGGCCGCCGGTATTTGTCTGGCAACGGCAATCATCTTGTTCTTTGTTTTTAAGATCCCTGTCGTGATGGGGGATTTATCAGGAAGAAATGCCAGAAAATCCATTGAGAGAATGCGCAAAGAAAATGAAAAGACCGGAAAGAAATCTTATGATCGCCTCGGCAGGATGGATAAGGAAAAGGGGAGACAGGCGGAACCCATAAAGGATCAGAAGAAAACGGCGATTGGCGGAACCCATGACGGAACAGCGCTTTTAAAAGAAAATCATAGAACGTCCTATGATGGTGAGGCTACCGGGCTTTTAGGCGGGACGACGGAAAAGCTGGGGGAAGCGGGCGAGACGGAACTATTGGAGGATACGGGGCTTCTCCCCGGAAATAAAACAGGCGGGATGCTTCTGGAACAGATAGAAGAAGTGGTGCTGATACATACCGAAGAAACGATTTAGCGGCATCGATGTCGGCGGACGAGAGGGCAGAGACGGATAAGGAGAGAAAAAACGGATGAAAAGGATGACTGAAAAGAAGATTTTAAAAATGATTGCGTCACTGATGGTTGTCATGATGTTACTAAACTTTATTCCTTTTTCTACTATGCGTGTAGGAGGTGCGCAGGAAACACCTCAGAGTGGGAGTGAAACGGGGGAGTCCACAGAGGATGACACAACGGAGGCAGATCCCGAAGAGAAAGAAAATGATGTGAAAAAAGAGGGGACTGAGCAAGGGGAGAAAAGCGACGAGCTGATAGCTCTCTATACTGAAAAGCTAGACAAAGGGGAACTTGAAATAACTCCTTGGAAGAATGTTTATGATAAGAAAGGGCATCCGGTTGTTGAGAAGATTATAGGAATAGTAGACGGCGATAAGGCTACTGTTATATATGAGGGAGAAGAATATCCATATCCTTATACAGAAAAAGTACCGGAAATTGAAGAAGTAGCTTCTTATTCCTATGGTATAAAGATTAGCAGAGAGGGGAACTTTAATGACTTTATAATCGACCCAGAAAAGCTGAGTAATGCAGAAATTACGCAAGCAAACATGGATATTGAAATAACTCCATGTAATGAAACCTATGACGGTAAAGAGCATAATATTGTCGACATTAAAGGGGCGGAGATTGGCGATTGGATTACGATTGAATGTCTTGAAACAAGTTGTACTTATACTTACAACGGAGAAGAAAGTGAAAATGAGATACCTAAGATTATAAACGCAGGAAGTTACCCCTATAAAGTAACGATTCAAAGAAACAAAAACTACAATGACTTTGTGATTAGCTCAGGAACAGATGGTGGGGTGAGTGATGCAGAAATTAAGCAAGCAAACATGGATATTGAAATAACTCCATGTAATGAAATATATGACGGTAAAGAGCATAATATTGTCAACATTAAGGGTGTAATTAAAGGGGATATCATCACTATAAACTATGATGGAAAAGATTATACTTATGTTTATGAAATAGAGGAAGCGAATATACCTCAGATTAAAAAAGTAGGAAGTTACTCCTATAAAGTAACGATTCAAAGAAACAACTATTATGATTTTACAATCGACTCAGAAACGTGGGGTAAGGCAGAAATTACGCAAGCCAAAATAGATACTACAGGAATAACAGTTTCCCCCAAATCAGAGAAGTTTGTTTATACAGGACAAGAACAGGAACTTTTGGACATTGCATACACGGGGGGAAATGACGAGCTTAAGAACGCATTGAATGGTGAAGCATCTGACTATGTCGTTGAATACAGCGTGCAGTTTAAAGAAGGGGGATCGATTGAGTGGCCGGAGCCGATTGCGTGGTCTAAGTGGTCTGAAGGGAAGCCGATAGGAAAAGATGCCGGAACTTATGAAGTAAAACTTAGGGTAAGAGGAGAGGGTGAAGAGGCTGGCAACTATGCTGAAACCGATTTAGGAACTGTGCAGATTACCATAGCAAAAGCGGAGCAGGAAATTTCCTTTTTATCACCGGTTCCAGAGATAGAATGTGACGGAACAGAGACAAGTGTTGATTTCAAAGCAGAGTCTGCAACATCAGGTGAAGGCAGGGAGATATCATACAAGGTAGAGAATTGCGCGGTTGACGACAGTACGGACATTACTCAAATTGCGTCTATAGACGGGCAAGGAAAACTCACTGTTAAAAAGGGCGGATATATCATAAAGGTGACGGCATCGGTAGAGGGTGATAAAAACTATGAAGAAGCGATGTGCAGTGTATCCGTTGCATTGAAAAACACAGAAAGCGGGCTGCTGAAGTTTGCATTGAAAAACACAGAAAGCGGGCTGGTGAAGTCTGATGAGGAAAGTGTTGATTACACGATTGGGCAGCAGACGGTGCCTTTTATGGTGGCGCAAAAAACTTATGGCAACAACGGCGACAACAACGACAACAACAACGGCGACAACAACGACAACAACAACGGCGACAAGGGGGACATTTCTTATCAGGCGAAACTGTGGGAAACCAACGACAATATTTCGGAAGCGGGATTAGAGATTGATTTGAAAAGCGGAAAGATAAGCGTTTCAGACATTGTTAAATTAAGTAAGGCACTTGAAGAAGCTGGCGGCAAAATCAGCGTAACAGTTACTGCCAATAAGGCTGAGGGAACGAAAATTGCGAAAGGTGAAAGCGTTGCCAGGACAGTCTATGGCGCGGCAACCGCATCTTATGAGATTGAGATAAATTTAGAACCAACACCCGGAACACCCATCACGCTTCTGGCTCCGGATGGAACGAAACTGACAGAACCTAACGGCAAGGCGGGGTGGTATAAGACTGCGGTAACGGTAGTGCCGGCGGAAGGATATCAGATTTCCGATGCAGTAGACGGAACCTTTGCTGATTCCGTAGTATTTGGCGACCAAGGGGAAAAGGACAGGATCGTATACCTAAAAAATAAGGAAACAAAAGGGATAACGGCTCAGATTCCGACTGAAATCATCCGTCTGGACAGCATAAAACCGGATAGATTGGGCATTCAGTATTCAAACGCGAAAGCTGTTAAGGACGAAGCGAATTACAAAGTGAACTACTATGATTCTGTCGTGGACGTTACCTTTACGGCATATGACGCTACATCGGGAGTAGCGGAAATTGTCTGGGAGTATAACCGCAAGGAAGGATCCAGCGATACAAACCTTAAAACAGACAAAGGAAGTGTGGAAGCGAAACAGAATGGCACAGACGGCACATACACCGCTGTAATACAGCTTCCCAGTGAAGTTGCGGAACAATTAAACGGCTCCTTGAAGATGATGGCGATAGACAAAGCGGGGAACGAATCGGATGTCCAAGACGACACAGGAAATCTGTTGGTCGTTGATACCGTTTCCCCAAAAGAGACGATTACCTATCAGCTGAAAAACGGCGGGACGCAGCAGAAAGTGGGCGACACTCATTATTTTTCGGGCGATGTGGAATTTACCGTGGATATTACCGAGGCAAACTTTTTTGCGGGCGACGCCAGCATTTATGTCAGCAAAAATAACGGCGAAAAAACGAAGCAGTCCGTGGCATGGAAGGATACCGGAAAGCAGGATGAGCATGAGGCAAAATTTACGCTTTCCGGGGACGGCGACTATGTCGTCAGCGTGGAATATACGGATCCTGTAGGCAAAGCAATACCGACGTACACGTCAGGGAAAATTGTGATTGACGGGACAATTCCGATCGTTGAGTTCTCTTATAATGACTATACGGCGGAAAAAGAACCTCAGACAGCCACAATCCGCATTACGGAACATAATTTCAGAAAAGAGGATATCGACGTTACGATGTCCGCAGTAAATATCAGGGGCGAAAACGTTTCGACCGCAGACCTGCAGGATTATCTTAGAACCTGTGTATGGACGAAAAAGGGAGATGTGCATACCGCAAAAATTTCCTCTCAGTTTGCAGATGCCATATACAATGTGGCAATTCAATACAAAGATTTGGCGTTAAATCCGGCGGCGGAGGTGGCAAGCGGGCCATTTATTGTAGACCATAAGGCGCCTTCGACATCGGGCATGAGCATTACTTATTCGGAATCCGTATTAGACAAAGCGCTGTCTTTGATTACCTTTGGTTATTATAATCCGTCCGTGACCGTGACCTTTACGGCATATGATGAGACGTCAGGCATTGATTATT
The DNA here is from genome assembly GCA_947627165.1 of uncultured Roseburia sp. Classification (GTDB taxonomy): domain Bacteria; phylum Bacillota; class Clostridia; order Lachnospirales; family Lachnospiraceae; genus Roseburia. Next base: position 29,992 of record CANQUZ010000003.1, on the reverse strand, counting down.
TTATCCGGAGTTATATGCGTCAGAAAGGCGTAAGTGAGTCAAACATAGAAGAATACAGTGACGCCAAAGTGAACGTGAAACAGGATTCCGCCGATGCGTCAAAATTTACGGCATCCATCATCCTGCCTAAGAAAGAGGCGGAGCAGCTCCGAGGAACCATGGCATTCACCGCCACAGATAAATATAACAATAGGAGCAATAAAGTGACGGACACCAAACACGTCATTGTCGTAGATACCATTACGCCTTCCATGACAGCGGAATACACCGAGGCTGACAGGACGGCAGGGAATAAGATGTACTATAACAATGCCGCTGCAGTCACCTTTACGGTAAATGAGGCAAATTTCTACGGCGAGGATGTGGTGGTTAAAGTCTCAAAAGACGGCGGAGAGGCAAAAGAGCTTTCTCTGGAATGGGAAGATTTATCCACAGATGTCCATAGGGCGACCTATTCTATAGCGGCGCGATCCAACCATGCAAATGACGGCGATTATGTCATTACGGTTGCGTATACGGACAGAAGCGATAACAAAATGAAGACGTATACATCCAAGACACTGGTCATGGATACGACGGCGCCCGTCATAGACGTAGCCTATGCCAATAAAAAGGAGATGGCTGAAAATAAGATGGAAGATTCCGAAGGGCATGAGCGCATCTACTGGAATACGACGCAGACTGCCACAGTGACAGTGACAGAACACAATTTTGACGCGGACGAAGTGGAGTTTACCATCCTTGCAACCGACGCGGCGGGAAACAGTTTAAATGAGGACAGCGTCAGCTATAAGTCGGCATGGACGACACAGGGGGCTCAGCATACCATCACAATCACTTATCCGGGAGACGCGAATTATACCTTTGATGTCGCGTATACGGATATGGCGACCAATGAGGCGGAGGATTACAACGAGGAGTATTTTACCGTGGACACCTCCAAACCGGCGGATTTGCAGATTTCATACAGCACAAGTATCCTTGAGGCCATCTTATCAGGCATTTCGTTCGGCTTCTATAACGAAAAGGCGACGGTAACGGTTACGGCGACGGACGATATTTCCACCGTGAACCAGTTTACTTATAGTTATCTGAAAGCGGAAGGCGTAAGCGGGGTAAATGCGGAGCTTACGGAGGAAGTGATAGAGGAATCAAACATTGCCTATTCGGATGGCGGGGCGACGGCAACGGCGACATTTGAAATTCCAAGGGATGCGCTGACCAATACGGAGCAGTTTAACGGAAGCGTTCAGTTTGCGGCAGCTGACCGGGCGGGAAATGAATCGGATTATCTGGAGGACGATAAGAGAATTGTGGTAGATAACATTTCCCCGACCGCAACGGTAGAGTGCAATGCGCCAGTCCAGACGAATGGAACCATATCTTATTATGATGGTGACATTACGGCAACCATAACCATAGAGGAAGCAAACTTCTATGAAGAGGACGCGGTGGTAGAGGTGACAAAGGATGGAGCGGCATATCCGGTTCGTCCGGTATGGAGCGACAACAGTACGGACGTGCACGTGGGGACGTTCACGTTGGCGGAAGACGGCGATTATTTTATCACTATCAACCATACGGACAAGTCCAATAATCAGATGCAGGAATATACATCAGACCAGCTGACGATTGATACGGATATCAAAGAAGCCGTGATTACCGTCAATGGCGGGGACGCCGATGGAAAAGCGTTTAAGGACGACGTTGTGCTGGGGATATCCTTTGAGGATACGAACTTTGAAAGCTACGAGGTATCTTTGGCAAGGACCAGCTATGCGGACAAAAACATAGACGTAACGGAAACCTTTCTCAATAAGGGGATTTCCGTGAATGAAAACGGCGGAAGCGCGACGTTTGACACCTTTGAAAAAATCAAAGAAAACGACGGGATTTACACCGTTAAGGTTTCGCTGAAAGACAGGGCGGGGCATACCATTGAGAAGGAAGAGACATTTACAGTCAACCGCTATGGTTCCGTCTATGAATACAGCGATTATCTGGTGTCCCTGATTAAGGACGGAGGCGCCTATGTGCAGAAAGTTTCGGATGATTTGGTCATCACGGAGTATAACGCGGATCGCTTAGTGAACCAGTCCTTAGACATTGAGATTTCCAAAGACGGAAGGCCCTTAGATTCTTCTGCATACAATGTCACGCCGGATATCAGTGAGCAGACGGAAGTGGGCAGCAGCGGATGGTACCAGTATCAATACACCATCAGCAAAGATAACTTTGATACAGATGGAATCTATAAAATAGCGGTATCCTCAGAGGACGCCACTGGAAACACACCGGAAAACACGCCGGATCACACCAATTATGAAAACAATGCAATCCTGTTCCGGGTGGACGGAACAGCTCCCGAAATCAACAGTATAACGGGACTGGAAAGCAGCATTATCAATGCGCCGGAAGTAAACGTCTCGTATCAGGTATACGACACGATTGGACTGCAGTCGGTAGTCGTGCTGGTGGATGGGAAAGAAGTGAACCATATCACGGACTTTTCAGGCGATGCGAACAATTATTCCGAAAGTTTCGTGTTAGGAGAGAGCAAGTCGGCGCAAAACGTAAAACTGGTTGTCACCGACCTGGCAGGCAATGTCACAGATACGTCATCGGAGAAGTTTACGTCGGCATTCCCATTCTTCGATTCGGTCATCGTATCAACAAACTTCTTTGTACGCTGGTACGCAGATAAAGCGCTGTTCTGGGGCACCATTGGAGGAACGGCAGGCGTTGTGGCAGGCGGATCTGCGGGAGCGGCTTTCTTCTTAAGGAAGCGCAAAAAGATAGTGGTTGGATAAAGGGAATGAAGTGGAGAGAATAGGGCTATGAGAGTGAAACTTGCGATTTTAGAGAGAGATCAAAGTTACCTGAACAGAATTGTAACTGCATTTAACGCCAAGTATGCAGATAAATTTGAAATATATTCCTTTACAGAGGAACAGATGGCGCTTTCGGCTCTTGACAGAAACAGGATTGACGTTTTTGTGGCAAGCGAGGCTTTTGATATTGATGTTGCCGCAATTCCGAACAGATGCGGATTTGCCTATTTTGTTGATTCGGCGGATATTGATACGCTGAGAGAGCAAAGGGCAATCTGCAAGTTTCAAAAAGCGGATTTGATATATAAGCAGATTCTAAGCATCTATTCGGAAAATGCCGGTAGCATTTCCGGTTTGAAGTTAGGGGATGACAGCACGAAAGTAATTGCGTTTTCCTCTCCGAGCGGCGGCGCAGGTAATTCCACCCTTGCCGCGGCGTGTGCGGCGCATTTTGCTGCGGCAGGAAAAAAAGTGCTGTATTTTAACCTCGAAAGATTTGGCTCGTCCGACAGTTTCTTCTCCGCAGAAGGGCAGTTCCATATGAGCGATGTGATTTACGCCTTAAAGAGTAAGAAGGCAAATCTGGCGATAAAGCTGGAAAGCTGCGTGAAGCAGGATAAAAAAGGAGTTTTCTTCTATTCTCCGTCTAAGGTTGCGCTAGATATGCTGGAACTGTCAACGGAAGATATGATCCGTTTGATTTCCGAACTGCGGCTGATGGGTGCTTATGATTACATTGTGCTGGATTTGGACTTTAGCATGGACAGGGACTATGTAAAAGTCTATAAACAGGCCCATGCCGTCGTGTGGACGGGGGATGGTTCTGAGATTTCCAATAGTAAAATTCAGCGTGCGTATCAGGCTCTTTCCATTATGGAGCAAAATGCGGAAGCGCCGTTAACAAACCGCTTGTGCCTGATTTACAACAAATTCAGCAGCAAGTCCGGAAAGACAATCGGGGACACAGGGCTAAAAAATATCGGGGGCGCACCCCGCTATGAGCAGGCGAACGCCAGGCAAGTGTTAGAGCAGTTAATCCCGATGAGTATGTTTGATAATATTATTTGAGCAGGGTGGTAAGCAGATGGATTTTGAAACAGAACAGCAATTTGTTGCGGAATTAAAACGGTATGTCACTGAGAATCTCACGTTAAGCCAAATAAGCGATGAGGAATTAGAGGAAAAAATCGAGGAATTGGTGATCTTGAAGCTTGGAAATCAATATTGCTCGATTGATCAGAGGGTATCCATTGTCCAACAGGTATACAGCTCCATTCGCGGATTTGGTTTGTTGGACTCGATTATCAATGACGAGAGTATCACTGAGGTCATGATAAATGGGCCCGAAAACATCTTCATAGAACAGAACGGCAGATTGTTCCAATTAGACAAGCAGTTTGAAAGCCAAAGAAGATTAGAGGACATCATACAAAGAATCGTTGGCCTTGCGGGACGTGAAGTCAACCAGGCAAACCCAATCTGCGATACCCGCCTTCCGGACGGCTCGCGCGTGAATGTGGTTTTGCCGCCGATTGCGCTGTGCGGACCGACGCTTACCATCCGTAAATTTTCCAAAACGCCTATGACGGTTGAAAAATTGATACAGTATGGTTCCATCACAAAGGAAATTGCGGAGAAACTCGAAATTCTGGTTAAATCCAAATATAACATTTTTGTGAGCGGCGGTACGGGTTCGGGCAAGACAACCTTCCTGAATGCGCTTTCTAATTATATTCCGAAAGATGAGCGTGTGATTACGATTGAGGATTCTGCAGAGCTGCAAATTACGGGCGTCGCAAATCTGGTGAGCCTTGAAACGAGAAATTCCAATACTTCCGGGGCCGGAGAAATCACAATCCGCGATTTGATAAAGTCGTCGCTTCGTATGCGGCCGGAACGAATCGTGGTTGGGGAGGTGCGCGGCGGTGAAGCCCTTGATATGCTGCAGGCGATGAACACGGGACATGACGGTTCTCTTTCCACCGGGCACGCAAATTCGACGGAAGATATGTTAAGCCGTCTGGAAACGATGGTTCTGCAGGGAGCAGCGGGATTGCCCTTAGAAGCAATCCGCCAGCAGATAGCCTCTGCCGTTGATATCATCATCCACTTGTCGCGACTTCGGGATAAATCCCGTAAGACGATGGAGATATGCGAGGTGGTAAGGTATGAACCCGGTACAGGGAATGGCGCGGGGCGTATTATCTTAAATCCGCTCTATGTTTTTGAGGAGGATGAGAACAGCACGCTGCAAAAAGTTTCCGGCAGCCTAAAGCGCACCAAAAACAAGATGCAGAATGATTTTAAACTAAAGATGGCTGGTTACAGAGGCGACATTTAAAACTTGAGGAGCAGCAATTATGGCAAAAAAAATACAGGAGCCGCAATACATAAACTCAGCGCTGAATACACCGATGCTGAATTACAATACGTATGTTATGAATGCCCGGGAAAAAATCATCACTTTTCTGGCAGTGTTTATTGCGGGCGGCATTGTCGGTCTGATATTTTACGGCGGGCAATTCCGCGACGCGGATGGAGCAGAGACAACGGCGACTGCCGTCAGCAATTTGATTCTGTTCGTTTTGATAGGCTTCGCGGCATGGAAGATATTCTATCCAATAAGATGCAATCAGTTGAAGGAGAAAAGAAAAAAAGATTTGACGCAGCAGTTCCGCAGTCTGCTGGATGCGCTGACCGTTTCGCTGTCAAGCGGCATGAACATGATGGAATCTTTGGTGAGCGCCTGCAGCGACTTAAAAATTGAGTATTCAGAGAACGCATACATCGTTGAGGAAGTCAAAGAAATGATCCACGGGATGCAGAACAACATCCCGATTGAAGATATGATGAAAGCTTTTGGAGAACGAAGCAAGATTGATGATATCAAGAATTTTGGCGCAGTCTTTGAAATTTGTTACCGCGCCGGAGGAAATATGAAAGATATTGTTCGAAGAACCAATCACATTATCAGTGAAAAAATCGAAATTGCAAATGAAATTGAGACAGCTTTAGCGTCAAATAAAACGCAGTTTTCCGCCATGATGGTGATTCCCATCATATTGATGCTGATGTTCCGCATGATGAGCAGTTCTTTTGCGGCGGGATTTGCCACTGTTCCGGGAATTTTGGCGGTTACGATTGCAATCGGTATATTTTTTGCAGCCTACAAACTCGGACAGAATATTATGGATATCAAGGGGTGAGGGAATGAGATACGGCATAATTGGGATTGGGTCCATTTTCGCAATCCTGTTTCTCATACAAATAAAAAAAGGCAAAAAGTACGAATCGCTTGTAGAAAACTTAGACAGCGCCGTGTTTCCCCTAAAGGAACTCTATAGCGTTGGCTTTGCCTGGAATGCTACAAAACTTTTTCAGTTTAAGGGGAAAAAGGCGGCAGAGTTGAGGGCGCAGGCATCGCTTTTATATGAGCCGCAATATGCGGAATATTATGCGAATGTGGCTTGGGCGCAAGCCCTTACCCTGATTCACCTTTTTTTGGCTGTCACCTTCTTAGCGGCAGGGATTATGTATGACTCTGCGTTCCTGATGCTTGCCGCAGGAATCTTCTTAAGTGTGGTTATCGCGGCGTATTGCCTTGAAAACATGAAAAATACGCTGGCAAAAAGAACGGAAGAGTGTGAAGCGCAATTAGCGGAAGTCGTGTCCACAATGGCGATTTTGGTAAATTCCGGCATGGTTTTGAGAGAGGCATGGAATATGGTGGCGGATAATGGGACAGGCGCATTTCATGCATTGATGAGGAAAGCCGGGGAAGATATGAAAAACGGTTATTCGGATGCGGATGCGATATTTTTATTTGGCAGGGCGTCAAACTCTGCTGAAATCAAAAAATTCACCATTGCCCTGCTTCAAAGCATGGAAAAAGGCGGAGCGGAGCTTTCGGGGTTTCTGGCGCAGCAATCATCCGAACTCTGGAATGCGAAAAGACAAAGAATGCTGCAGGCAGGCGAGCAGGGAGCTGCCAAACTGCTGCTTCCGATTGTCTTGATTTTTGTGGGTGTCATTATAATTGTTATGACGGCGGCCTTTGCCGGTTCGCTGTTTTAATAATAAATCTGTGGGAAAGGAGGAAACAGTAATGGGAAAAATCGATGAAATGCTGATAGGGATGAAAGTCAGAGCGTATTGCGCTCTTGAGGAGTTTAAAAATTCCGAGCGCGGCGATACCAATTTTGTCTCTATGCTGATTATCATCGGCATTGTGGTGGTGCTGGCGGGTGCGTTTCTTGCCTTGGGAAAAGATGTCATGACAGGAGTCACCAAGAGTGTTACTGATTTCATTAAAAATCCGACACCGAAAAAATTTAGTTAGGGAATGTGAGGGCTTCAGAATGGCTGTTATTTGGAGTATAGCGTGGGGCATCTTGGTAGTTGCTGTTATGTCCATAACAATAAAATATTATCTGCCTCTGTTGTCAGAGCGGCTTCCGGTGACAGCTTCTGAAGTTTCTGCAGCTTCCGGGGATGCGGATGTAAATTCCAAGCCTGTTGCGGGCAGTCAGGAGGGGTACCGTTCTTTTATCTTAAAGAATTGCATAGGCAGGATGGTTGCCCTGACAGTCTGCGCCGGGTTTTCCGCATGGTGCGGATATGCGGCGGCGGAACACGCTTTGGCAATCACAGGGATGTTTAAGATGACCCTTGGGATGTGTGTGTTAAGCTGCATTGTTATAACAGATCTGGAACTTATGGTGATTCCCAATCTCTGTTCCTTAGTCCTTCTTGGCGGAAGGGCAATTACGGTTATCTGTGAATTTATCTGGTTCAAAGACGAGGCGTCTGCCTTGTTGCTCAACAGCGTTATCGCCCTTGTCAGCAGCCTGCTCCTGCTTTTGGTGATGTCGAAAGTGACGCGGGGAGGGCTTGGCATGGGAGATGTCAAATTATTGAGCAGCCTTGGTTTTTTGTGCGGCATACGTTCTGTTTGCTATACGCTTATGTTTGCATTTTTATTATGTGCGCTGGCGTCTGCCGGACTGCTCTTAAGCCGCAGGAAACAGTTAAAAGACGCCCTGCCCCTCGGCCCGTTTATCTGGCTGGGATATGGGGTCACGATTTTATTATCTATCATGTAAGGAAAGTTGGGAAGCAAAGTGAAACAATCAAAACTTATAAGCATTCTGCTTATCGCGCTGCTCCTTTGCAGTTGGGGAAGCGTGCTGCTTACAAATAACAGTGAAACGACAGAAGAATACGATGGACATATCAGGATGGCGGAAGAATATATGGGGCGGGGATTGTATCAAAAGGCAGTGAAAGAATATGACGCTGCCCTTGCGATAAAAAGCTCCGAGGAGGTTTGGGACGCCAAGCTTGGCGCTTATCAGAAAAGATACGAGGAAAGTACAGAAATTTATAGTGATTATTTGGGCGCGGCGCAGAGTGCGGTGCAGCAGTATGACAGAAACGCCGGCTATTTATTAACGCTTGCGCACCTTTATCTATTAAACGATGAATATACATCTGCTTATAAAGCATTGCATAAAGCCGTTGAGTCCGGCATGGAAGATGAAAAAGTCGAGGAGCTTTTATTGGAGGTCCAATATGCCTATGAGGTTCAATGGAAATCCTATGAGGAATACCTGCCTTATGTCAATGGTTTCTATGCCGTCAGTGAAGCCGGTGCATGGACTTATGTGAGGGCGGATGGCTCGGAGGCGGATTTTGGACAGCTTGTGTTTGCAGGGCCTGTTGGAGATTCCGGCATTCGGGTTGTCCGGGACCAGGAACAATCTTATCTGATTGACGGAGAGAACGTCCTTCAGGGAATATTAAAATTTAATCCTACCGCTTCCGGGGTTTATTCGGAAGGCCTCATAGCGCTAAAGGATGATACGGCATACAGCTACTATAATTCCCTTGGCGACAGGCAGTTTGGGGAATACGAGGTGGCGGGAACTTTTGTAGATGGCGTGGCAGCCGTACAAAAAGACGGAGCGTGGTTTCTCATTGATAAAGAGGGAAAAGAGATTTCTTCTGACCGATATGAGGACATTGTTCTCCATGCGGACGGGTCGCACCTTAAAAACGGCATCATGATTGCAAAGAAAGACGGCGTTTACCAGTTTTATAAGGACGGTAAAACGGTAGGCGGTTATTCGGATGTCGATATTGCCACGGATGATAATATGATAGCCGTCTGCAAAGATGGCAAATGGGGTTATGTCGATAGTGACGGGAAGGAACTGATTGCCCCTCAGTTTCAGGAGGCAAAGAGTTTTTCCAATGGGTTAGCTGCCGTTTCCAATGGAGAGCAATGGGGATTTATTGACGCAGAGGGGCGGCTGGTCATCGACTATCTGTTTTATGGCGGCGATTACTTTAACGAGGAAGGCTGCTGTATGGTAGAAACCGGACAGGAAACTCCTTGGCAGATAATTTCTTTCTATGTATAATGTAGTCATACTATATTTGACAGAAGGAGATTTTGGATATGTATGACAATTTATTATCGAAACTGAAAGAGAAGCTGTTAGAGTTATTTGATCCTCTTATATCGGATTATTCTGAGGATCCTGTTGGGATGACGCTTGCGATTGTCACGATTGCAGTTTTTGTCGTTGAGTTTGTTCTTCTTAATAAAGGTATCATATTTTCAAGGGGCAAAAAGAGGGTTGAAAAAGCAGAGAGGGATGGGCGTACGCTTGAGGCGACAAGAGTCAGCTTTAGGCGAAGCCAGCACACAAATACAAATGGTAATAAGCATGATTGGTGGATTGCGAGGTACGAGTATGTTCTTGAAGGTAAACGCAGGACAAAAGTGGTAAGTTCTAAATATTCTCAAGATTTAACAAGCACAATGACACTTTATTACAAAGAGTCAGGAAAAAAAGCATACACGTATGGTGAGTTTTCGAATGAGCCATTTTTCTTTCTCATTTATTTCATCCCTTTTGTTGTGTCTGGTGTGATTGGGTGGTTGATAGGGTATTACCATTAATTTAGAAGTTGTGGCTAAGGAGCGTGTATGATAAAAATGATCAGGAAAGAAAGGGGGAAGGCTGCATGAAGAGGGAAAATGAGCGCGGAGCAATCATACTGGAATCTACATACTGCATTTTGGTATCTATCTTTGTACTCATGTTTTTGATAAGCTTTGGATTTTTTCTATATCAGAAAACAATAGTGACAGTTGTTGCAAACGAGATTGCCGAGGAGGTTTCACAGACCTATAAGCTTAGAAATGTACAGGACAGTTCTTCCCTGTCTTCTTCTGATATCAGTGGAATTGGCAAGTACCGGTATTTGTTTTTTACGAAGAGCTTTGATTCTAAAAACAAAGCAAAAGCCCAAAATCTGGCGGATATCAGATTAACCCAAACATCTCTTGCAAAAAAAGAGGGGAATCTGTCCGTAGACGTCAAGACAGTGGTTGACGATATCGGAAGACGCCATTACGAGGTGACAGTCAGGCAGAAATATTCGTTTCTGCTTGGCGAGCTTCTTCGCGTTATCGGGTTACAGGAGGTGCAGACGCTTGAGGCGACAGCATATGTAGAAAGCGTGGATGTCCTGAACTATATTAATACAGTAAAAGTTACGAAGTATGGCATTGATAAAATCACGGAATATTCGGACAAATCAGTAGTATCGGCAAGCTTAAAAGTAATTGATACTGTAATTTCTACATTACATTCTATATTTTCTATATCTTGACGACTGGGAGGCGGCTGACCACATGAAAAAAAGAGAAAAAAATTGTACAAAAAGAAGGAACCGCTTCTTTGGAAAATACATCAATGGCACGAAGGGGGCTGTTTCCTTGCTGCTTGCGCTGACGTTGTCGCCGATGCTCTCCATTGCGCTGACGCTGGTTGAGTCTGCCCGTTATCAGAACGCGGTTGAGTTGATGGAAGAAATCATGGATAGTTCCGCATTTTCGACACTGGCAGACTACGATTCCTTTTTAGATGAAAGATTTGGCCTTCTTTCTGTTTCCCAGGAAAAAAAGATTAAGGAAGTATTTGGAGATTATCTGGATGAGAATGTTTCGGCATTAGGAAAAAGCGTTACGATAAATTCTAAAAACGCATCCGGCAGGTTTGCTTTGTCTGATACAGATGTTTTGAAGCAACAACTTTTGGAATACAGTGAAATCAGCGTTGCGGCTGAAGTTGCCACGGAAGGGATCGATCTTGACAAGATATTAGAAGATTTACAGGACAAATTCAAGGTAGATAAGATCCAGAAAGAGATGAATGCTATTTCTGCCGAGGCGAATCTCGTCAAAGAGGTTTCAGGACTTCTTGAGGATATCTGTAAAGTAAAAAAACAATATCAAGAATATTCTGCGGCGCGGGATGATTATGAAAAAAAATATGGATTTTTTGAGACAAAGGCGTTAGCTTTGGCTGCGGTTGGCACAGAGGAAAGTGATGCAGGGGAAGAAAGTGATGCAGGGGAAGAAAGTGATGCGGGGGAGGAAGGCGATACAGGGGAGCAAAGTGATGCAGGAGGGGAAAGCGAAGAAGGCAATGTTTCTATTGATGTGGAAAAAGAAGCTTATAAGGCTGCTGCAAGTGAGTTAAAAACAAAATTTTCGGAACTGAAAAATACGATTGCCAGTATTGTTTCGGACATAAATGAGTTACCCACAAAACTTTATAAATTGGATAAAGCGTTGGATGAAGCAACAGTAGACTCTGATTCCGCGGCAATCAATATGCCTTCTGACTTTAGGTGGGTGACAGTTATTGCCGGTGAAGTAACAAACAGATTTAAAGAGACTATTGGAGAGGACTTTGATACGGTTTCTGATGAGGAAATAAGAACATTAGGTGAGCAGATAACCAAACTTGAAGCGTTGGGAGATGAGGCGATTACAAGTGATTGGAGTGGGGATTACATAAAAGCAGAGTATGGCTGTGTGAATATTACGTCTGTCGGCCCTGAATTTTGGGCGGGGATCAACAATTTGGATATTTCCCTTAATGAAAAAGCCAGTGTTGGAGAAAGTGTTGTTGATACCATGACAAAATATTTGTATATTTCTAAACAGATGTTTGAAATTAAGGGCTTGTATGACGCCAATTTGAACGCTATTGTAGCAGAATCCAATTTATATGCGAATACAGAAGATATGTCGCTTTCAGCCAAACTGTTTGTGGGAAGTTTGACAGATTTAGTTACGGCGTGTGAGACGTATACGAAAGGAACGTGGACGTTTAACGTTATTGAGAAAGTGATTAATCAGGCAAAGTCTTTGTGGTCATTGCTGAATGCGGTTGTAAAGTTTTTGGGTGCCATTATTTCATGGATTGGACAAATGTTTGTTGCGGTCAGTCGTTTAGTTGCAAGTGGCCCAAAGGAGTGGTATAACGCCTTACTGCTGTATGGATACGGAGCATACAACCTTCCGAACAGAACAACTTACAATTCCGAACAAACTGTTTCCGGTTATTCCTATCAGGACGTGTACCGTCTTGCCGGCGGTTCTAGCGGGGATGCTGCAATCACAGGTTCTTTGATGGAATTTGCGTCGATAGAAAAGGCAAATGGAAAAGACAGGATGTTTAAAGGGGCGGAAGCGGAATACGTCCTGGCTGGATCCACTTCTGAACTTCAAAATCAGAGCGCGGCATTTCTGCAACTCTATTTGTTCAGATTGGCGCTTGATCTTTGGTCTGTATGGACGGATCCGCAGGTGACCGCCGTTTCTGCTCTTGCAGGGCCTGGAGCCATAGTTGTCAAAGTAGCCATTGTTCTTGCAGAACCGATGCTTGATACCATTATTCTTGTAAATGGCGGCGGAGAAGCTTTGATCAACAAAACAGTTTATTTAACTGCGACAGGTTTGCCTAAGCTCCTGGAGGATTTGACAGATATCACCTCAATATCGGATAATTTTAAAGATACGATTAAAGGTGCAATCAAACCAGATGAAAGCGGAGAAACAGAAGGTGACAAGGGAGCTGATGGCAAGGCGGGAGACGGAGGAGATACAGGAAGCGACAAGGGAGCTGACGGCAAGGATGGAGGCAGCGGAGAAACAGAAAGTGGCAAGGGAGCTTCTAAGAAGAAAATGAAGAAAGATATATTTGAAGCATCTTATACGGAACACATACTATTACTGACACTGCTCTCTATCGATCAGACAACGTTTATAAAACGGGTGCAGAATCTGATCCAGATGGAAGCCGCGGTGAACAACCAATCATTTGATTTGGGCAGGGCGTACACCTATGTTTATTCAGATGTGAAATATACGCTAAATCCAATGTTTCGCATAGATGGCCTGACGGATAACGGACTGTTTACCGCAGCAAGCAAACAGTATTCGGGATACTAAAGGATGGGGGGAGAAATTATGAAAGAACAAGAAGTGCAGCGCGGCTCCGTTACACTTGAGACGAGCATTATCTTGCCGATATTCCTTTTTCTTTTCTTATTCCTATATGGATTGTTTGCCATAATCGGGGTACAGAATCAGATGACCCATGCGCTTGTGCAGTCAACGAAAAGCCTGTCCCTGGATTCCTACCTCACGGAAAACGTTGAATCGGCGGCGGAAAATGGAACAAAGTTTTGGGGAGGGCTATCGGATATGGTGTTAGACCTTGTCCGGGTAGACAACAATCCGTACTTTTCCTCCAGGACTGACTGGTATAAGTTGGAAAATGGAAATGCTGATATCGTAAAAAAGCGGTTTATTGGTTATTTGACCGGTGGCAACGAGGATGCCGCGAAAGAAAAAATGAAAGCACTTGGCATCGTCGGCGGGCTTGACGGCGTTACCTTTCAGACAAAAGTGGACGGAGAAATTCTAAATGTCACAATCAAGTATCAGATTCAATACTGGTTTGACTTTTTTGGAATGGGGAAAATTCCCATGGAACAGACAATAAAATCCCGATTGTGGATGTAACGATGAAACAGGGGCTGTATGCCCGGCGAGCAACGAGAGGATAGAAACAAGCTATGAGAGATTTATATTACGAAAACCAGGGGAACAGTACATACCTTGTGTATGACGTGAAAGAGCAGGACGCCATAGACAGCATGAGCCTTGGTATGCTTACCAATAATAATATTCATGGGCTGGCACAGACGCTGTTCACGCAAATGAACAGCCAGAAATTTATCAAATACAATGTTTCCGCAAAGGTTTCTGTCGCACAGTTTTTTGCAGGCGCAGTAAATAAGAAGCGTCTTTTGGGCGTTTTTTCAGGGATTGTAAATGCAATGATGGCGGCAGAGGATTATATGTTGGATCCCGCCTCGATTATTATGGATTTGGATTATATTTTTACCGATGTTTCTTCCTGTGAGACAGACTTAATCTGTGTTCCCTTAGTAGATACGGAGATGAAACAGCCGGATCTTGGGATGTTTTTCCGCAATATTATGTTTAACACCCGGTTTGATCAAACAGAAAACTGCGATCATGTAGCAAAAATTATAAACTACTTAAATGGAACGCCCCTGTTCTCTCTCAGCGACTTCAAAAAACTGTTGGAAGAGATCCAGAGAGAAAATGCGCAGCCGGCTTCTTCTGGGGTAAAGAGGGAAACGAGGATTCAGCCTGCCGCAGCGCAGATTCAGCCTGTGCAGCCCCCTAAGAAGCCAACGCCCCCTGTCGCAGCTCCGGCAGAACGTATGAATGTTCCGCCCGCACAGAAAAAGGCGATACCGGAAACGCCGCCAGCAGCCGATGCAAAAGGCGAAAAATCTGAAATCAGCTTTTTTTATCTCATGCAGCATTATAACAAAGAAAATGCGGCGGCATATAAAGCGCAGAAAGAGGCTAGGAAACGTGCCGCGGCAAGCAAGGGCAAGAAGGCGGAGAAGAAGGTTTCGGATAAAGGGGCACCGTCAGCGGCGCAGCCGGCAAATAATTTTGGGTTTGCTGTCCCGGGGCAGACGCCGCCTGCGGTGCAAGTCAGCTCACAGCCGACCGTGCAGAAATCCACAGCGCCTGCACCGCAGCCTGCTTATGCACCGGAAAAAGGGGCTGGGAATGTTGCCGCTGGATTTGGAGAGACGACTTTGCTCAATGAAAGCTCAATGGGGGAGACAACCTTATTGACGGAAACAAATGACCCGGCGAAAATGACGGTGCCGCATCTTATCCGCAGAAAGAACAATGAGAAGATTTTCTTAAATAAACCGATATTCCGTGTGGGGAAGGAAAGAAGTTATGCGGATTATCACATCAGTGACAATCATGTCATCAGCCGCAGCCATGCTAATTTTATTACCAGAGACGGGGAGTACTTTGTCGTAGACACCAACTCCACAAACCATACCTTCCTAAACGGAAGGCTGCTTCAGAGCAATGTGGAGACAGCAATATCGCATGGGGATATCATCCGCCTTGCAAATGAGGAATTTGACTTTATGCTTTATTAAAAGCCTATCTAACAATCGAAAACCCGCAAATGATGTTTTCGATTGTTAGATTTTTTCTTTCAGACGTTTTCCGTCGCACGAATCTTGATATGGGCAAGGGCTTTTGACACCGCCGGAAGACTGCTGTATGGTAGAAACCGGACAGGAAACTCCTTGGCAGATAATTTCTTTCTATGTATAATGAAGTCATACTATACTTGGCAGAAGGAGATTTTGGATATGTATGACAATTTATTATCGAAACTGAAAGAGAAGCTGTTAGAGTTATTTGATCCTCTTATATCGGATTATTCTGAGGATCCTGTTGGGATGACGCTTGCGATTGTCACGATTGCAGTTTTTGTCGTTGAGTTTGTTCTTCTTAATAAAGGTATCATATTTTCAAGGGGCAAAAAGAGGGTCGAAAAAGCAAAGAGGGATGGGCGTACGCTTGAGGCGGCAAGGGTCAGCTTTAGGCGAAGCTATAACACAAATGCAAATGGTACTACGAAGGATAGGTGGATTGCGAGGTACGAGTATGTTCTTGAAGGTAAACGCAGGACAAAAGTGGTAAGTTCTAAATATTCTCAATATTTACCAAGCACAATGACACTTTATTACAAAGAGTCGGGAAAAAAAGCATACACGTATAGTGAGTTTTCAAATGAGCCCTTTTTCTTTCTCATTTATTTCATGCCTTTTGTTGTGTCTGGTGTGATTGGATGGTTGATAGGGTATTACCATTGATTTAGAAGTCGTGGCTAAGGAGCGTGTATGATAAAAATGATTAATTCGTTTCTACTTGGCGAGCTTCTCCGTGTTATCGGGTTACAGGAAGTGCAGACGCTTGAGGCGACAGCATATGTAGAAAGCCGCAGAAAGAACAATGAGAAGATTTTGACTTTATGCTTTATTAAAAGCCTATCTAACAATCGAAAACCCGCAAATGATGTTTTCGATTGTTAGATTTTTTCTTTCAGATGTTTTCCGTCGCACGAATCTTGATATGGGCAAGGGCTTTTGACACCGCCGGAATGCTGATAATGATAAGAGTCACAATCATTTCCGGAAGGAGATAAGAGGCCTGATAACTGATAGAGTAGACGATGGGGCTCATCCCCTCCGGGGCATAAGAAGCGAAAAATACGATGCCGGAGAGGGTGGCAAATAAAAATCTGCCGATGACGCCCACGACATATCCAATCTGAAGCCCCCATTTTTTCTTATAAAAGAATCCGGCAAGTCCTAAAGCGCCGAACGCACAGGGGTAATCCAACAGCATCTGCGGAATGGTATAGAAAATCGGTTCTGTGACGAACTGTACCAACCCATAGGCGACTGCGGTCATAATTCCCACGTAGGGGCCGTACCAGTAAGCAATCAGCACGATAAAGAGCATGGAAAGCAGGGTGACGGAACCGCCCATGGGCAATTCGAACAGTTTTATCATGGAACAAACCACCGCAAGGGCAATGGCGACTGCCGAGTAAACAAGCTGTTTTGTCGTCAGGGCAGCTTTTTTTTGTGTGTTTCGGTGGCGCAGCAGAGCCGCAGCGACCAAAAGGATGACGGTAATGGCAGCGACCAGAAAGATGCCTGTGCCGGTCAGATGAACCGAACCGTCGCCCCAGGCGCCTTCCGGCGTTGCAAAAAAGTTGTTCATAATTGAAACCTCCCTATGTATTTGTGGTAAAACTATAACAATCCTGTAAAAAAATGTCAACACATATAAATCCTATTGACAAACTAGGAAATGAAATCTATAATGGAACAGCATGATGCTTATCGTGTTTCATGCACGAAAAAGAGAAACGCCGCCGTCGGCGGCAGAAAATGTGAGGAAGATGATGAAAAAAAGATTTTTATCCGTGGGACTTGCGGGAATACTTGCAGCGTCCGCGCTTGCAGCAGGATGCGGAAAACCTGAACCTGAGACATCAGGAAACGGTGTGGTGGAAAGGGAATTAGATGCGGGGAGTACAGAGAACAAAGAAGAGATAGAAAAAACCGAAGATACGGAAGAAGCGTTTTCTACCGGAGCGGCAGAGGCGAAGGATTTGGAGGGCGTGAACTTTACAGATGATTTGGGGAGAGAAGTGACGGTCGCTTCCACAGAGCGGGTGGCGACTCTGCTTGGAAGCTTCACAGACGTGTGGATGCTGGCAGGCGGCGAGGTTGTGGCGGCGGCGAATGATTCCTGGGAAAGCCTGAATCTGGACTTAGGGGAAGATGTGGTAAACCTGGGAAGCATCTTAGAGCCGGACGTAGAACAGCTCATTGCAGCGCAGCCTGATTTTGTGATTGCAAGCGCCAATATGGAGGCGGATATCGAACTGGAAGAAGTCCTAAACGAGGCCGGCACCCCAGTGGCGTATTTTGAAGTGGAAGATTTTGACTCCTATCTGCATATGTTGGAAATCTGCACCAAAATCACAGGCAGGCCAGATTTATATGAGGAAAATGGACTGAAAATACAGGAGCAGATTCAGGAGACTAAGAAAAGGCAGGACGGCAGGGCGCCCAAGATTTTGTTCTTGCGCGCGTCTTCTCAGAATGTTAAGGCAAAAGGCAGCGATGGGACTGTCGGCGGAGAAATATTGGCGGATTTGGGCTGCGTTAATATTGCAGACAGCGACGAAAGCTTGTTAGAGGATCTTAGCATGGAAGCCATTATCGCGGCGGATCCGGAGTATATTTTTGTGACCTTCCAGGGCTATGACAGCGAGGCGGCGAAAAAAAGTGTGGAGGACTTGTTAGTCTCCAATCCGGCGTGGTCCTCCCTGACAGCGGTCAGGACGGGGAACTATTATTGGCTGGAGAAAGAACTTTTTAACTTAAAGCCCAACGAAAGGTGGGGGGAGGCATATCAGCAGTTAGCGGATATCCTCTACCCGGAAAATTAATATCAAGCAATCAAAAGGGGAGCGCTACTCAAAAAAGCAGTACTCCCCTTCTTCGTCTCGAAACCGTTTCAGACGGGTTCCAAAAACTTCTTCAATGACATGGGAATTGCAGCATTCTTCCGGCGAACCTGCCATTTTAATGTTCCGGTTCTCCATCACAATCAGTTGATCGGAAATGCGGATTGCCTGTCCCAAATCATGCAGGATTAAGATGACAGTTTTGCCCTGTTCCCTTAATCTGCCCGCCATGGCGAGGAAATCCCGCTGTCCGCTGATATCCAAATAGGTAGTAGGCTCATCCAGCACGATATAATCGCAGTCCTGCGCTAAGACCATGGCGAAAAATACGCGCTGCCGGATGCCCCCGGAGAGCGTATCCGTGCAGCAGTCCGCATAGTCCTGCACATGGGCAAATGCCATCGCCTGCTCCACAATCTCCCCATCCCGTTTTGTTTTTTTGCGGGAAAAGCCAAGATAGGGGAAGCGGCCGTGCTCCACTAATGTCCGCACCGGCAGGGAGGGAATCACGGTACGCACCTGGGGAAGAAAGGCAAGCCGCTGCGCGCGCATTTTGGGAGGCAGCTTCAAATAATCCTCCCCATTTAAGCGGATGGAGCCGGCAGTCACTTTAGACACCCCGTTTAAGCATTGTAAGAGCGTGGTTTTCCCGCAGCCGTTAGGGCCAATCAGAGCCGTAATCTGCCCGGAGGGAAAGGAGACGGAAATGTCCTGCAAAATGGGGGTATATCCGCAGGAAGCGGATACGTGAGAAAATTCAAGCATAGATTCGCCTCCCTCCTTTCTTTTTCAGCAGCAGGTATAAGAAAAAAGGCCCGCCGATAAAGGACATTAAAATCCCTGCCGGAAGCTCAAAGGGGGCTGCGATGACTCTGCCCAAAAGATCGCAGAGAATGACGAAGCTTGCCCCAAGGAGAGCCGAACAGGGGAGCAGCAGTCTGGCATCGCTGCCAAAAAGTCTCCTGCATATGTGGGGAACCACCAGGCCGATGAAACTTAACAGCCCCGCGTAACTCACCACGCAGCCGGAGAGAACGCTTGATAAGATTAAAAGAAGGAACCGTGCCAGGGGAACGCGGAGCCCCAGGGAGTGGGCGATATCGTCCCCCAACGCTAAAATATTCAGGGATTTGGCAAAAAGCAGGGATATCAAAAACGCGGCGGAAATACAAAGGCAGGGAAAGAAAATCCTGCGCAAGGTCAGCCCGGAGAGGGTTCCGATTAAAAAAGAAGTCAGATTTATGGTAATATCGGTATCTAAAAGCTTTACCGTATTGATGCCTGCATTTAAAAAGCTGGAAACGGTAACGCCCGCCAGAATAATGGTGGTCCTTGAGCTGTCCGACGCCGCGGCGAGCAGAAAAATCACAAGCGTTGTGGACAGCGCGCCGAGAAAGGCGAAAAGCGGAACGAAAAAGGAAGCTGACGGGAAAAAAATCATGGCAATCATCACTGCGAAGCCGGAACCGGAATTTACGCCGATGGTGTTGGGGCTGGCAAGGGAGTTGTTCATGACGCTCTGTAAAATCACCCCGGCGCAGGCAAGGCCGACGCCGGCAAAAAGACCGCCAAGCACCCGCGGAATGCGGATTGTGGAAATTAAAAGATAGGCAGTCGTGGTTTTATCGTTTCCCAGAAGCGCCTGCGCAATATCAGACATGGTCAGATTGACGCTTCCGAATAAAATTCCCAGGATGGAAGAAAAAATCAGAATTATGAATAGGAAAAAAAGAAGGAAAACAGGATGTTTTTTCATAGGTTCCTCTCAGCTAAACATTCGCGTTGTCAGTAACGGTATCCCTGGTACAGGAATATTGCGTCTATATTATCACAGTCCGGAAAAATCTGCAATCTTTCTTTTTCAGATTGCGGGCGCGCACGATTTTCCGTAAAATAAAGGTAACAGTTCAGCCATAAGCAGTCTCGTAGGCGAATCATGCTTGCATGAATGAGCATACGAGGCTGCTTATGAGCAGAACACCCGTTCATGAGCAATTTTGAAGCCCGTAGTGTGGGATTGCGAATGGCGTGGGCTGAACTGTTACAAATAAAAATATAAGAAAAGTATTGACAAACATTGCCAATCACATTACAATCTATTTCATATTAAACCGATAGGAATAATAAAATATATAACGCCGCATCACAGAGCGGCAAAGTTACAGAAAGGGTAAAACAGATGGCGCAGATTGATTATGGAGCATTGAAAAAAGGCGGTTTCATGAGGCAGAAGCAGAAGGGTTATTTTTCTCTCAGGCTTCAGGTGGTAGGCGGCAACCTCACAGCGGAAAACATAAAAGCGATTGCGGAAGTGGCGGAAACCTACGGAAAAGGATATGTACATATGACCTCAAGGCAGGGGGTGGAGATCCCGTTCATCCATGTTGAGGATATAGAAGCGGTGAAAGCCAAGTTGGCGGAGGGCGGCGTCAAGCCGGGCGTGTGCGGCCCTCGCGTGCGGACCGTTACAGCGTGTCAGGGCTCGGACATCTGCCCAAGCGGCTGCATTGACACTTATTCTCTGGCGAAAGAATTGGATCAGCGTTATTTTGGGAGGGAACTTCCCCATAAGTTTAAATTTGGCGTTACCGGCTGCCAGAATAACTGTCTTAAGGCGGAGGAAAACGACGTTGGTATCAAGGGCGGCATGGAAGTAAGCTGGGTGGCGGATAAATGTATTCACTGCGGCGTCTGCGAAAAAGCCTGCCGCGAGGACGCCATCCGCTGTACCGGAACCGAAGTGCTGCTCACCAAAGATAAATGCACCCAGTGCGGACGCTGCGTGAAATCCTGCCCGACCGACGCCTGGGAAGGGAAAGGGGGATATCTGGTATCCTTCGGCGGTTTGTTTGGAAACAAAATTTATAAGGGCGAGCAGATTCTCCCGCTCATCCATGACAAAGAGACGTTGTTTCGCGTCACAGACGCCGCCATTTCCTACTTCCAGGAGAACGCCAATGCCGGGGAACGGTTCCGCCTTACCCTACAGCGGCTGGGCGAAGAGAAGTTCCGGGAAAAAATCAGGGCTGCCTACGAGGAATAGGCTGTTCTTATAGATGAGGAAATGCTGTTGAGGAAAACAGGGAGAAAAGAAAGGAGGATTCCGATGGAACTGGCAGGAATCAAAATTGACGAAACGGTAGATATCACGGACAAAGTATGTCCCCTTACCTTCGTGAAAGCGAAGGTGGCGCTAGAGGAACTGGAAGAGGGGGAAATCCTTGCAATACGCATGAATGACGGGGAGCCGGTGCAGAATGTGCCGCGCAGTATCAAAGAGGAAGGACATCAGATTTTAAAGCTGCTGGATAATTCCGATGGAACGTATTATCTGATTGTGAGAAAGGCGGAGGATTGACATCATGGCGGAACGCATTGGAAAAGAAAATTTTCAGGAGAAAGTCCAAAAAAGCGAGCTGCCGGTATTGGTAGAATTTTACTCGGATACCTGCATTCCCTGCAAGCAGCTTTCACCGGTTTTAGGTGCCGTGGAGGAAGAAAGAGAGGGAAAACTCCGCGTATACAAAGTCAATGTCAATTATGACCTGGAATTAGCGGAGCAGTATGGGGTTCTGGGCGTCCCGGCGCTGCGGCTTCTGATTGGCGGGCAAGTGCGGGGGGAGCAAAACAGGTTTATAAAAAAAGAAGAGTTAGACAACTGGTTAAATCAACTATTATAATAAGGAAAGAGGGCAAAAATGCAGATTATTGTAGCAGGAAACAAAAAAGAAGTACAAGACGGATTAAAGCTGACGGAGTTATTCGTCCAGGAGGAAGTGGAGACGCCTGAGTATGTCACTGTCTCCATCAATGAAGAGTTTGTCCCAAGCGAGCGGGTAAAAGACACCGTACTGCAGGAAGGGGACAACGTAGAGTTTTTATATTTTATGGGAGGCGGAAGCAATGGCACTGACAGATGACCAAATGGAGCGTTATTCAAGACATATCATTTTAAAGGAAGTGGGGGCGAAGGGGCAAAAGAAGCTGCTCGATGCCAAAGTGCTGGTCATCGGCGCCGGCGGACTGGGCTCCCCTGCGGCAATGTACCTTGCGGCGGCTGGCGTGGGGACCATTGGAATCGCGGATGCGGATGAAGTGGATCTTTCCAACCTCCAGCGTCAGATTATCCACGGGACAGCGGACTTGGGAAAGGCAAAGGTCAAATCCGCAAAGGAAACGATAAACGCCATGAATCCGGACGTGACAGTTCATACCTACCGGCAGTTTGTGACGAGTGAAAATATTCTGGAACTCATCCAGGATTACGATTTTATCATTGACGGAACAGACAATTTCCCAGCAAAATTCTTAATCAACGATGCCTGCGTAATGGCAAAGAAACCGTTCAGCCATGCGGGAATCATCCGTTTTAAAGGACAGCTGATGACCTACGTTCCGGGGGAAGGCCCCTGTTACCGCTGTATCTTCAAAAATCCGCCGCCAAAGGATGCCGTGCCTACCTGTAAGCAGGCCGGGGTTATTGGAGCTATGGGCGGCGTCATCGGAAGCCTTCAGGCAATGGAAGCAATCAAATATATCCTGGGTGTCGGCAAGCTGCTGACGGGGTATTTGCTGACCTACGACGCTATAGAGCAGGAGTTCCACAAAGTGAAACTGCCAAGTCACACGGAGAATTGTGCTGTCTGCGGCGATCATCCCACTATCACGGAACTGATTGACTATGAGCAGGAAGTCTGCACCGACGGTCTGAAATAATCGCAGTGGGAGACCGTTTACAGGAAAACACGGACACCACCGCAATCGAAAGGCAGGGAGCTGGTATGCTTATTTTAAAAGAAGAAGATTACAAAAAGATATGCGGCCATGCAGAGGCAGGGCTTCCCAATGAAGCCTGCGGGCTGCTGGGAGGTTATGAGGAAGAGGGAAACCGCATTGTGACAGATGTTTATTTGCTGCGCAATGTGGATGAGAGCAGGGAACATTTTTCCATGGACCCTGCGGAACAGTTTGCGGTGATAAAAGATATTCGCAGTAAGGGGAGGCAGCTCCTCGGCAATTTTCACTCTCATCCGGAAACACCCTCAAGGCCTTCCGGGGAAGATATCCGCCTGGCATTTGACCCAAAGATGAACTATCTGATTTTGTCTCTGATGGGAGAGGCCCCCGTTTTAAATTCTTTCCATATTGAAAAAGGGGAGGTAGAAAAAGAAGAAGTCCGAATCGTCTGATGCGGGAAACACCGAATGGCGTGGGCTGAACTGTTACGAATTTTGATAAATCATATCTTAAATTTGCGAAATTATAGTTGACAAAGTGGGAAATTTATAATATTCTTTGGAGAAAATGTTTGAAACTCAAAATGTTGGAATGCCAGGTAACTTAGCGGATAAGAGGAAGGGAGAAAAGGTAATTTCAGATGTATCAAAAAATGAGAGCCATTATTGCGAGCCAGCTAAACGTCGATAAGGAGGCAGTCAGAGCGGAGCTTAACTTTAAAGAAGATTTAGGGGCAGACTCATTGGATTTATTTGAATTGGCAATGGTATTAGAGAGAGAGTTTGGGTTGGAAATTCCCACGGAGGACTTTGAGAAGATAGTAACGGTACAGGATGCAATGGACTATTTAAAAAGCAAGGGCGTAGAAGAATTTTGACAGACGCAGAATGCCCGTTCATGAGCAATTTTGAAGCCCGTAGTGCGGGATTGCGAATGGCTTGGGTTGAACTGTTACAAGTATTACATAAGATTTCCGAAAATCACTTGCTAAAGTAATGATTCATGGTAGAATATAAGAAAGGCAATAAAATTATTCTGCGGGAGTGCGAGTGAAAATGAGTAGGTTAGGTGCTGGAAAAAATGCTTGGGCATTATTTTTGCTTCTGCTTTCAGGTATTGTATTAGGTGGATTTCTCGGAACGTTCACATCAGGGATTTCGTTTTTAAGCTGGTTAAATTACGGGCAGAGTTTCGGGCTGGAAAGTCCGGTCGTGTTGGATTTCGGGATACTGGTCATTACGTTCGGTTTATCCATACGCATTACCATAGCGAGCATCATAGGCGTTTTAGCCGCAATTTTGATTTATCGTTTCATCTAAATAAAAGGATGTTAAAGGGGCACTTCCTGCAAGGAAGTGTCTTTTTCTCATTTTAGGAAACCCGAAGGAAGGCGTTTCCTCAGAGAGGCCGTACAGATAGACGTAAAAAAATCAAGAGTGGAAAGGGGTGAGCTGTGATATGAAAAACATACTGATTATTGAGGATGACATTCATATTGGAAATCTGCTGGAAGAAGCATTGCTGCAGGAGGGATATGGGGTTTCCCGCGCGTATTCGGGAACGGAAGCCCTGTTGTTTCTGTCGGAACGGAAGCCGGATCTGATTTTACTTGACCTGATGCTGCCGGGATGTTCCGGCGAAGAAGTATTATCAAAGATCAAAGGCATTCCGGTCATTGTGGTGAGCGCAAAAGCGGAGGTCACCGATAAGGTGTCATTGCTGCTCGGAGGCGCGGTTGATTATGTCACAAAACCCTTTCAGATCAAAGAACTTTTGGCAAGGATTTCCGTGCATCTGCGGAGAAGCGCCGCTGTCGGCGCAGAGGAGGCTTTGAAATCCGGAGACATCACTCTTGATACCAATACGCATATGGCGGTGATTGGCTGCCACGAGATGAAACTGACGCGGACGGAGTATGCCATTTTGAAGCTGCTCATGCAAAATCCCACTCAGGTCATCACAAAATCGCAGCTGCTAGAGCGTATCAATGAAGATACTCCCGATTGTACCGAAAGCTCGCTGAAAACCCACATCAGCCATCTTCGGGCAAAACTGCGCAGCGTAAATGGGAAAGAATACATTGAGACTGTGTGGGGAATTGGCTTCAAGATGAAAGAGCATGAGTAAAACCTAAACGAAATCTCAACGGTTTTGTTAACCTTTTTCTCAACGGTTTTCGGTTATAATGTCTGCATCAAAGAAAGGAGGCAGCACATTATGGACTATGTTCTGAAAACCAATGCGTTGAGTAAAAGCTATAAAGAGTTTAAAGCCTTAAATGGTTTGTCGATGAATGTCCCAAAGGGAGCAATCTATGGCTTCGTAGGGAAAAATGGCGCCGGAAAAACAACTTTAATTCGTTTAATCTGCGGCCTGCAGGAGCCGGCGTCCGGGGAGTACACGCTGTATGGCAGAAAAAACACGGATAGGGAGATTGCAAAATCCCGCAGGCGGATGGGCGCTGTCGTAGAAAGCCCGTCCGTCTATCTGGATATGACAGCGGAAGACAACCTGAAACAACAGTATCTTATTTTGGGCCTCCCTTCCTTTGACGGGCTGGCTGACATTTTAAAATTAGTCGGGCTGGAGCATACAGGGAAGAAGAAAGCGAAAAACTTTTCTCTGGGGATGCGCCAACGGCTGGGAATTGCCATCGCGCTTGTGGGAGATCCCGATTTTCTGGTTTTGGATGAACCTGCCAACGGCCTGGATCCCCAGGGGATGGTTGAGATGCGGGAATTAATCTTAAAACTGAACCGGGAGCGGCAGATTACCGTGCTGATTTCCAGCCATATGCTGGATGAATTGTCCAAATTTGCAACGCATTATGGGTTTATCGAAAACGGAACGATTGTCAAGGAACTAAGCGCAGAAGAATTGAATACTGCCTGCAGGAAATGTGTCCGCATGGAAGTAAGTGACACAAAGGCTCTGGCCCGTGTGCTGGATTGGATGGAGATCGATTATAAAATCCTTACCAATACGACAGCGGACGTCTACGAGAACGTGAATGTTTCACGATTGGCTGCCGCATTGGCAAAGGAAGGCTGTGAAGTGATTTCCATGAAAGATCGTGACGAAAGTCTGGAAAGCTACTATATCAATTTAGTGGGAGGTGGACGAAATGAGTAGGTTGCTGCGGGCAGGTTTTTCAAGACTTTGGAAAGACAAGGGATTTTGGGCTGGGTTTTGCTTTATGTTTGGCTTAGGTATTTTTATCGTATGCTCAAAGTATCACAGCAAGATTCAATACAACGAGCTGGCACGGTTAGATGACGCTATGTTTAACTATGTTATCTATGCTGGCTTAGTTTCCGCGATCTTTTGCAGTATGTTTTTAGGCACAGAATACAGTGACGGGACGATACGGAATAAATTGATCGTCGGGCATCTGCGTTCCTCTATCTATCTGTCAAATTGGCTGACGAGCCTTGCAGTGTCAATGCTTATGGTAGCGGCGTTTTTCATTTCATACGGCACGCTTGGTTCGCTTCTGCTGGACGAGCCGGGCGCGCCGCTTCGGAAAATCTGTTTCTATATCTTTGTCAGCATTTTTACGGCGGCGTCCTACGTTTCGATTTTTTCTATGCTTGCCATGCTGATCACAAAGAAATCTGTCTCGGCTGTTGTGGGAATCCTGGTTTTTCTGGGATTGCTGATCCTTGCGATGACAATAGAAGCAAGATTAGAGGCGCCGGAGTTCATTTCTGCCTATAGTATGACCATCAATGGCGTAGAGCAGATAAATCCGGAGCCGAACCCTCATTATTTACAGCCCCATGCAAGAAACGTGTATCAGGCCATTCTGGACTTGCTTCCAACGGGGCAGAGCCTGCAGCTTTCGAGAATGTCTGTGCGGCACCCGTTTGGGATGCTATTTTATTCCGCTGCAGTAAGTGTGATAACATCTGTTCTGGGCATTTCTGCTTTTCGGAGAAAGAACTTAAAGTAAGCATGGAGGATAACTATGGAACTGTGGTTATGGGCGTTGATTGGCATTATGGCGGCTGTTATCGCCGCCCTGCTTGTGAAAATTTATTTTCTGCACAAAGCCGCCGGGGAAATTGGGGCTGCTTTTGCCGACAGGATCACAACCGAAACCAATACGCTTATCGGTATTTCTACCGGAGACCGCTATCTGCGCAAGTTAGCGAATGACATCAATTTTTGGCTTCGCAGGTTTCATGCCGAGAGACGCCGCTTTGCACAGGGAGATATGGAACTTAAAAATGCTGTCGCCAATATATCACACGATTTGCGGACGCCGCTGACCGCTATCTGCGGATACCTGGATCTGCTCGAAAAGGAGGAAAAGAGTGAAAGGGTTCAGCAGTATTTTGCCGTTATCCGGAACAGGGCGGACCTTCTGACACAGCTGACGGAAGAGCTTTTTTTGTATTCCATGATTCTTTCCGACGAAAATGAGAGCTTAACGGAACCTGTCGCAATCGGGAGTGTGTTAGAAGAAAGCATCGCGGCTTTTTATCTGGCTTTCACGGAACGGGGCATTGTTCCTGCGATTCAGATACCCGAACAAAAAATCATCCGAAACGTAGAGCGTTCTGCTTTAACCCGTATCTTTTCCAACCTTTTAAATAACGCATTAAAATATAGCGGCGGAGATTTAGAAATCCGTTTGTCGCAGGCAGGGGAAATTGTTTTTACCAATACGGCACCGGGACTGGATGAGGTGCAGGTTGGAAAGCTGTTTGACCGGTTTTATACCGTGGAAGCG
Source organism: uncultured Roseburia sp. (assembly GCA_947627165.1). GTDB lineage: Bacteria > Bacillota > Clostridia > Lachnospirales > Lachnospiraceae > Roseburia. Next base: position 2,414 of record CANQUZ010000003.1, on the reverse strand, counting down.
GCAAGGAACTCTACCGGTTTAGGGCTGGCGATTGCCAGAACCTTAGCGGAACGGATGGGAGGCACCGTAACTGCCAGATATGAAAACAGCAGGCTTAGCATCTGCGTTGCATTTCCGGAACAGGGGGAGCGAATCTCTTAAGCGAAAGGACTTTAGCAATTTAACGGAATAAAAAATAAAATATTGCAAGTCCCAGGATTTTATAATAAAATAAAATTGTTAATGTAGTGTTTCAGAAGATAAGGGCTTCTGAGACGGGATATTGGGAGAGATCCCTAATAAAGGAATAAGGAGATTAGAAGAATGGGTTATGTTGATGAAGTGCTCGCACGCGTGCGGGAAAAAAATGCTTCTGAACCTGAATTTTTACAGGCGGCAGAAGAAGTGCTGGAGTCTTTAAGGCCAGTCATTGATGCCAATGAGGCAGTTTACAGAAAAGAAGCCTTATTAGAGAGGCTTGTTGAGCCGGACCGTCAGTTTAAATTCCGTGTTCCCTGGGTGGATGACAAAGGTCAGGTGCAGGTAAATACAGGATACAGAGTACAGTTTAATAATGCCATTGGACCGTACAAGGGAGGCTTGCGCTTACATCCTTCTGTAAATATCGGTATTATCAAATTCTTAGGATTTGAGCAGATTTTCAAAAACTCATTGACCGGACTGCCTATCGGCGGCGGCAAAGGCGGTTCTGACTTTGACCCGAAGGGCAAATCCGACAGAGAGGTAATGGCGTTCTGCCAGAGCTTCATGACAGAACTCTGCAAATACATAGGGGCGGATATGGACGTTCCGGCCGGCGATATCGGTACAGGCGCAAGAGAGATTGGCTATATGTTCGGACAGTACAAAAAAATCCGCGGAACCTACGAAGGCGTTTTGACTGGAAAGGGACTGACCTATGGCGGTTCTCTTGCAAGAACAGAGGCGACCGGCTATGGTTTATTATACATCACAGAAGAATTAATGAAATGTCACGGCGAGACGATGGAAGGCAAGACCGTTGTTATATCCGGCGCTGGAAACGTAGCGATCTATGCGGCGCAGAAAGCACAGCAGATGGGCGCGAAGGTTGTTACCTGCTCTGATTCTACCGGATGGATTTATGATCCGGAAGGCATTGACGTAGAGTTATTAAAAGAAATCAAAGAGGTGAAACGTGCCCGCCTGACGGAGTACGCAGCTGCAAGAAAGAGCGCAGAGTACCATGAAGGACGCGGCGTATGGCAGGTGAAATGCGACATCGCGCTTCCGTGCGCAACGCAGAACGAGTTGCTGCTTGAGGATGCAAAACTGTTGGTTGCAAACGGATGTAAAGCAGTTTGTGAAGGCGCAAATATGCCGACCACTTTGGATGCGACAAAATATCTGCAGGAGAACGGCGTATGGTTTATCTGCGGTAAGGCTGCAAATGCAGGCGGCGTTGCTACTTCCGCCCTTGAGATGTCCCAGAACAGCGAGAGATTAAGCTGGACATTTGAAGAGGTTGACTCTAAATTACAGCAGATTATGGTAAATATCTACCACAACATTGATGATGCTGCAAAACGCTACGGCATGGAAGGAAATTATGTTGCCGGTGCGAATATTGCCGGATTTGAAAAAGTTGCCAACGCCATGTTAGCGCAGGGTGTTTGCTAACAGATAAACAGATAAAAAAGCCTCGGAAACGCTAGGGCTAATAGTGACAAGTAACTATTAGCTCTTAGTTTCCGGGGATTTTTTTATCGTATTTTATAAGAAGTGTATGTTAATTTAACAAGATTTTAGATAGTAATATGCAGGAACTTCAGGAAGGATGTAAAAGTCCTGCTTTTTATTTTCCCAGGCGCAAAAATAAGAGATTAGCCGGACTTAAGCTAATCTCCATGATAAACACTCAGCATATGAAAAACTATCGGCGTTTTGAGGGCCTGAGGTTGAAATCATTCCCAGGAAAACATAAATCTTTCTGATTTTCGGATTGTTCCTTGATCCGCAGAATGTCTTCCCGGCTGCAGCCTGAGTAGAGAATGATATCCTCTAAGGGCATATTCCGCTGTAACATACGCGTCACGAAAGCAGAAACAGTCTGCTCGACTCCCTGCTCAATGCCTTGCTCGATGCCCCGTTCAATGCCTTGCTCGATGCCCCGCTCGATGCCTTGCCTAAAGCTGCGTTCCATGATTTTATCTGTCTCCAACTCTAAAACCTTTCCACCCATGGTACCACCAATCCTTTCCTTTAATACAGATTCGGGAACTGTATCTAACATATAATCGGAAATTTTTTTCATCAACTCCAGGATGCGCCTGTATAAATCAGCCTCCTCATCGCCGGACAATGTTTTCAGCAGCTGACGCTGGATATCCTGAAATTCATCCACCATCTTAGAAATCCTTTCCGGATCCCCGCTGATTTCTTTCAGGCTCTTTTCA
>CANQUZ010000002.1 GCA_947627165.1 uncultured Roseburia sp. | reverse complement strand
TTTAACTGGAACAGCATCCCAACTGCCAGAAAAAAAATGTAACCGACTACCCAATAGGCCCAGTGTCTCCGAAATATGACAATCATCAATATACCCACCGCCATTAACGTAGACCGTCTCCAATCCATCCGGCTGTACGAAAATTCACCGGCAAGTACCAGCAAAAGCGCAGAGAGCATCAATACCGGCGGATCAAAAAAACCCTGTAGGAAAACGTATTCCACCAACGGCATACAAAATGGCAGCACAGCATAAATAAAAATTCTTGTCTTTTCATAGCCAGCCATCTTTAAAAACTTATTGGCACAGACGCTAAGCACAAAAAAGGCCGGGCACATATAAAATATATGCACCGTGACAAGCATTGTCCCAAAGGAATTTCCAAACACCTTTGCCGGTAAGACATACAGCATCGGCATCACCCAGTTATAATCTGAAACTCCAATTGTATGCCATACCCTTTTTAAGGTTCCCAGTGGATCTGAGAACAATATTTTCGTCATTTCAGCGGCAGGTCTCCAGTGTATCGTGCTGTCCCAGTAATAAATATATCGATCTCTGCCAATTTCATAAGCCGCAAACACGGTGGATACTACAAAAAAAAGCAGCAACAGGCACCATTCCGTTCTGCTGACTTCTTTCAGCATTTCTCCAACGCCGCTTAATTTCAAACATACCGCCACATATCCGTAAAAAAGCACTATGACAAGAATACTGATTAACAAACCAGATATAAAATTCATTTGCCTTCTCCTTAAATCTATAATTTCTCAATAGAAGAAATCAGATACTTCTGCTTTTTAAACACCAGTCTTAATAGCACATCCAGATACTTTATCACAATCGTCAATATGACAAAAGTCGCAAAAAATCCTGCTGCAACAAGCCCCATAATCGGCGCCCAGCCTTCCACTGGTCTATTCGTTCCAAAATAGGCTGCTACCGTATAAGCACCGGCAGCAATCATAAATAATGCCATAACGATTGAAATCAACATGGACACCCTATATGCCAAATTGGTAAAGAGAACCAAAGCATCTATTGCGGTATTCTCTTTTTCCTCATCATCAAATTTCACCCCTGTGCCTAATGTCTCTAGGGGTTTATAATCCATGTAATAGACCTTCAAACCGCTAGACGCATAAACTGCCTTTCTATATGGGATTGTTTTACTGTAGGAAGACACCCGGTTAATCGCCCTTCTGGAGATGACCTGGAATCTTTCAGTCGCCAGTTTCTTGTCACTTTCCGAAAAGTAATTATAGACATTATAAAAAAACCGCGATGATAGTTTGCTTTGTCTTCTGGGCGGAGTCGCAGCTACTATATCAAACCCTTCCAGAGCTTTATAATAAACAGACATAATCAATTCTTTTTCATAATCCACAAAGCAGGAGTCAAATTCAAACACAAAATCTCCAATGGATAAATCAATCCCCGCATTCATCGCCGCCTCTAGTCCATGTTGGAACCCCATTCGGATAATGCTTACAATGGTATTTTCATTTTCGCTTTTAAATCTTCTTACATCTTCTATAACACTTTCTTCTACTTCATCATCAACACATATGATTTCGTACTTCTCAAAGTTTTCTTTCAGGACAAAATTCATCATATCAAGAAAACCATATGCGTTCGTCTCTCCTTTATGGAGGTATACGACAGCCGAAACGAAATTGCTTTCTTTATTGTTCATCTAATAACACCTCGTCCAAATCATAAACTGTATTAATTTTTCCAGACAAAACGCTGATAAAAGTAGGCTTCTTAGAAAATTCCTTAATAACCGTAGGCCTGGAATCATCTATCTCAGATGCCTTTAATATCGGCTTCATGGAAAACAATGATTTTTCATAAAAAAACTGCAATTCTTCTCTCATATATTTTCTGGCAAGACTTGACATATAATCCCATGCCGTTTCCGGCCTTGCCTTACATTCATTACAGTTTCCAAGCTGTTCCGGATTGCAATATCCAGGTTCGCACAATTTCTGACATGAAAATACCGGAACATCCTCATAGCTTGTCATATGCGGCGTAAAAGTCACTGATGTCAAAGAATGAAATCCGGTTTTCCCAAAGGGCATGATAGAAAAGAAAGGACCGTCCATAACTGTCAATCCCACATTTTTCAACTCATCACTTGCTTTGCATAGGATAATCTCGCAAAGCTCATATTTAATTTTAAAGGGTTCATACCCCAGTTTCGCGCTAATCTGGTTCACTGACGCGTAGGTTGCATTCAACACAAAAGAACTTCTGTATTCTCTGCCGTCTTCCATGGTCACCGCATACTCTGCAGCATCTTTCTGCATATTTTTTATTCTCGCATCATATACCAGTTCTACCCCCGGATATTGCTTTATTTCTGCCAACAGCCTCTCCCGAAGCAATTTTGCATCATATGTGTATTCTCTGGTCAGGAAAGCCCCATCACATTTACCTTTCTGGAAATATTTCTCTGGAGAAATCTCATCACACCGGATATCCGCGTCCTTACAGAATTTTTTAAACTGCTCCGCATTTGTCCACGAAAAGTCCGCCGATGTTGCATATACCTGGTCAAACTCTGTCAGAATGCAATCGGCATAATCTTTATTAAAACGTTCAAAATAATGAGCGGATTTTATTGCTGTTGAAAATGATCTTGGATAATGGTACCCCATGTGAACCCGTGCCTGATTAATATAGGTGGCACGCATAAATGATTCACTGTCATACTCCAGTACAATTACTTTTTGGCCATTTTTTCCGCAGAGAGCTGCCGCATATAAACCATACAAGCCGCCTCCAATGATAATCTTGTCAACTTTCATATGCAAAATATATATGATATACTTTCCATTCGTATCATCATACTTTCCTTTCAACATTTTGGCTATTGTACATTTAGAGTATCTCTGATTTTTCAATATAGTTTACAGGAAAAACTTACCTCTTTTAATAGATAACAATTTGGTAGAAAATGTTATCTTATCTTTAACAGATTATCACAGTCACAGAAATAATGCAAGAATCTTGTAATTTTATCATTGTTATCTAACTCTGCATGAATATCCCACTCAAATAGAGATCTTTCTATAAATTCACAGCATTGAATACCTCATCTTTGTCATCCTGATCGATGGATAGATATCGTTTGGTTATTTCAAGTCCAGAATGATTATATATATTCATAATCAGCGTTGGAGGCGTACCGCATTTCCAAGCATGGTATCCAAATGTCTTTCGCAAAGAATGGCAGCTTATATTTCCATCAAGTTTATTCTCTGCAGCGGCATTCTTGATGATATGATATGCCCGGTTACGGCTTAAAGGTTTATAACGATTTTTTCTGGAAAAAAATATATATTCATCAGGGGAGGCGGGATTACTTTCTTTCATTAATAATGAAAAGGCTTCCATACAATTTGTATTGATTGCAATACAAGTTCTTTTCTTTGTTTTTTGTTCTATAGTATCAATATGTTTCAGGTATTTTTTTCTTTCAAAGTCATATACAGATTTCCACTTTAGCCCTAAAATATCACTAATTCGTAACGCCGTATTGATTCCAACCACAAATAATGCGTAGTTTCTGTACTCGTTTGCCTCCAGAAAATGTGTTTTTAACAGTTCAATATCATTCTTTTCTCTTATTGGCGTAGTTACCATTCTATTTATCCTCCATAATTCAATATATCATTATTGATAACATTTTCTACCAAATTGTTATCTATTTTACAATGCATTTGGTAATTGCTAATAATCATTTACATTTTCCAAAAAAGGCTTTTGCAATTTCAAAATTTTGCAGCAGAAAGGGATTTTTTGTATGAGATATTCAGTTGTTGTGCCTTGCTATAACGAAGAAAAAAATATCCAAAATCTGGTATCGCATTTTGTCAAAGTGAATGCGAAGCTTTCTCCAGACGGTTTTGAACTAATATTGGTCAATAATGGTTCCTGTGATCATACGGAATCTGAAATAGATAAATGCATTCAAAAATTTGATTTTATTCAAAAAGTAGTTGTGGCAGTTAATAAGGGTTATGGCTACGGCTTACTGCAAGGGATGAAAGCTTGCAAAGGTGAGTATATAGGTTGGATACATGCGGATTTGCAATTTAATCCGGGCTATTTTGTGACAATCGCCCAACATTTACAGAAAAATCAGTATGGAACCAAATTATTCATCAAGGGTTTAAGAAAAAAACGGCCTCTTTCAGACCGTTTTTTTACCTTAGGAATGAGTTGTCTTGAAACATTGTATCTACACACCGGACTATGGGACATAAATGCCCAGCCAACCATGATGCATAAAAATCTGCTATCAAAAGCAGAAAATCCACCCTATGGATTTTCTTTAGACCTATATTTTTATTATCTGGCAAAAATTAATAACTATCAAATAATTCGTTTTCCTGCAATTCAAAAAAGACGCCAAGAAGGAACATCGACCTGGAATACTGGGATGAAAGCAAGGATCAAACTGATAAAAAGAACCTTACAGGATAGCAAAGAAATGAAGAGGTCCATAAAAAAGCATAAAGGTAAATAAAAACCATGGTGATCATTGATATTTTAGTCATTGTCTTAACTGCCATTTTATTTGGTAAATATATATTTGAAGTATTCATGGAATCTTATCTGAGTATGTATTCTATCCAAATGTATTTTTTTACATTTACCATTGCCTTGGTTGTGAACACCCTAAAGGCTATACGGCTATATTTGATTTGCTTTGAGCAAAACAGCATACGCGGCAAACGATTATTAAAAGAATACTGCATTACCTCGGCGGTAAATAATGTTATTCCATTTAAATTGGGAGAATTATATAGAGGATATCGGCTAGGCAAATTATCAGCAAATTATTTTGATGGATATATTATCGTGCTCTATGACCGTTTTATAGATACTCTTGCACTCGTTTCACTGACTGCAGGACTCTATTTTATTTGGAATATTACTTTGAATCATATCTGGGTAATTTTCCTGTTTTTTTTAATATTGCTTATTTTTTTATGGTTGATTTTTGCACAGCTTTATAAAGTTTGGAATCATATGTTGGTTTTTAACCGCAATTCTTCCCTGACGCTTAATCTTTTAATGTGGCTCTCCTATATAAATAGAGGAGTCATGCAGATAAACAAAATTATTAAAGGAAAATTCCTAATTACACTTATCCTTTCATTACTTGCCTGGTGCTGTGAAATTGGAGGCCTGTTAGTCATAAATGATTTTGACTTGGACAGCATTGGAAACTATATTGAAAGTCTGTTTCATGGCACTGGAAATCATTTCAATGCTCTTTATGTAATATTTAGTTTATGTATTTATATGATTACCTATATTTTTTTGTTGAATAAAAGGAGAGCAGGAAAATGAATCTGATTGTATATGACAATACGATTCCCACCAACGAACTGATCAAAGAAGTTATCGGCCAAAGAGGATATGGGGATGTTGTTGTACGCCGCCGTACATTAAAAGAAACATATATGGAAAAAATACATTTTTTCCCAGACGATGAAATCGTCTCTATTAATTCTTTTTACGACATTGATCATTTGATTGACGAATTAACATCCATCAGAGAACCAATCCATGTCCTGCACTGCTGTGCAGATCATATTATATTAAATGAAACAGAGGCTGCTTTTGCCTATAAAAAACTTCCCTATATTGAAGAAAATCTTCAGATTGTATCAGATACAAAAAATATTGTTGCGCTTATGTTTCCAAATGCTGCAAATTACCGTGATTTCCTTTCGGAATATTTAAAATTACGCAGCCTGAAACAGACTGTGGAAAACAGGAAATTTCCAATCATGACAATTCATGGTATCGGCTATATTGGAGAAATTGGTGCATTTATTCAATGTGTGACAGGCGGCTTTGACGCCAGATATTTTAATTCCATTAAAGGTTCAGATTACGTTTTGCGAAAAAGTTCCAAAAACAAAGAAAAAATTTTGCGTGAATATACGTTTTATCATCTGCTGCCTGATTATATGAAACATTGGTTTGTTATGCCCTTTGATTACCGTGACGACGGGGAATTTGCCAGTTATGCAATGGAACGTCTCCATATGACAGACGTTGCGATTAAGTGGATACACAACTCCTTCGATCAAGAGGAATTTTCACAGCTGATGGATCTTTATTTTGCGTTTTTTTCATGCAGGGCATCACGAAAAATAACTCCGGATAAGTATGCTTCCTGTTCAAAAAATCTTTATGAAGATAAAGTCAGGGATAGGATTGAAGAATTAAAAAAGACACAAGAATACCCTAAAATCAAAAAAATACTGGAATGCTATGGCAGTGTCCAATCCCTTGAGGAACTTTTTGACTGGTATTTAAGTTTAAAAGAAAAAATTGAATGTACAGCTAAATATGAGGAGATAGAAGTGATAGGTCACGGCGATCCTTGTTTTGCAAATACAATGTATAATCGGGCGACAAAGACTTTAAAACTCATAGACCCAAAAGGGGCCCTCAAAGAAGAAGAGCTATGGACCAATCCCTATTATGACCTTGCAAAGTTGAGTCATTCTGTCTGTGGACGATATGATTTTTTCAATAACGCCATGTTTGAAATTCAGATTAATGACAAACTTTTGTGTATGCTTAAAATCCCCTTTAATGCAGAACCATATAAAAAAATCTTCCGCCAGAAACTGGAGGAACACGGTTTTGATTACTGGACAGTACGCATCTATGAAGTTTCCCTCTTTTTGTCCATGCTGCCTCTGCATATTGATTATCCTCAAAAAGTATGCGGCTTTATATTAAATGCAATAGAAATATTGGAGGAAATAGAGAAAAATGTATAGCGGATACAATTTTATATTTGATATTGATGGAACTATCTGTCCTATCAAAGGAAAAAACGAAAACTATGAAGACCTCGTTCCCTACAAAGAAATTGTAGAAAAAATTCGTTACTATCATGATAATGGAGCCAGAATTATTTTATTTACCTCAAGAAATATGAACTCTTACCACGGGAATATGGGTCTGATTAATAAAAATACTGCGCCTATCCTATCTGATTGGCTGAAAAAATGGAATATTCCATATGATGAGATTCTTTTCGGAAAGCCCTGGCCGGGCCACAATGGTTTTTATGTAGATGATCGCACTGTCCGACCGGATGAATTTCTTACAAAATCAATAGAAGAATTAAACTCTCTTTGTGAAGAGAGCAGAATAGGAGGAAAATCATGAAAAACCTTAACATTATTATCACAATGGGAGGTCTCGGTTCACGCTTTCAAAAAGCAGGATATAAAGTTCCGAAATATCAGATTGAGGCAAAAGGAAAAACTCTTTTTGAATGGTCATTAGAAAGTCTCCTTGATTACAATGACCATGCAGAAAAATATGTGTTTGCGGTAAAAAAAGAGGATTGTGCCGAATCCTTTATAAAAGACAACTGCAAAAAATATGGAATTGAACATATAGAATTACTGGAACTTGATAAATTAACAGACGGCCAGGCTACCACAGCATGGATGGCTTTAGAACTCTGCGACAAATCTCTGCCCGTCCTTATCTATAATATAGATACCTATGTTGAACCCTATTCCATGCTATATCAGGATTTACGCGGCGATGGCCATATACCCTGTTTCCATGCCGAAGGAACTCACTGGAGTTTTGCAAGGCTAGATGAAAACGGAAATGTCATAGAGGTAAAGGAAAAAGAGCGTATCTCAGATAATTGTACTCTGGGAGCATATTATTTTGCCTCAGGTGAATTGTACGAAAATATTTATAAAGAATTTTATCTTCAAAACAAAGCTTCCGGTCTGAAAGAAAAATATATCGCTCCGCTATATAATTTTATGATTCAAAAAGGAATGAAAATAACCATCAGTATGGTGGAAGCACAAAAAGTTCATGTCCTTGGAACACCGGAAGAACTAGAGGAATTTATAAGAAATCAATAAGCTGCAGAAAAATTGTTCTTGAAAAGGAAATATCACGCCATGAATCATAAGTTGAACATCAAAAAAATCATACTGACAATAGCCCTCATCTTCCTGATATGCACAGGGGGGTTTTTACTATTGAATTTTTCTATGTACCAACAGACTTCCTTCTCCGTAGAAAACATCCTTTCAGATAAAAATTTAAAAGATTTCTCAAAAAACGGCGAAGCAATCACATCAACTTCTGCAGATCCGTTTATTACATTATCTTTTGATAAAAAAATCTATCTAAAAACAGTAGAGATTGACATTCATGAAATAAATTCGGACGATATCTCAGCTGAAATTATTGCGGTTGGAAATAACTGGGATAGGACACATCTTACATTATCCAACGGAAAGAATACTGTCTTTTTTCCGGGACTTTGCCTGGATCCCAAAGTTTTTTTGCGTCTGGATTTGGCAGAAAAACCAAATGTGTCTATGGTAATCGGCGATGTTATCGTCAACGGAGACAAGGCACGCATCTTATTCAGCACTTTCTGTGAGTCTCTGTGTCTTACCGTGCTTCTATCGCTTATTTACCTAATTCTCACCCTGCATAAAACAAGCCTGTTCCACGAAAAATCAGAGGCTATTCTTCGCCATTATTTTTATTTTATAGAACATTCCAAAAATAATGAATCTCTGAAAAAAGGACTATTTTTTGTTTTAAAGTGCAGCTTTTTTTATATATTATCCATTACTGCAATTATCCGGGCAAATTTTCTCTATATAGACGACCTCGGACGAAATTATAGTGGAGGAGTAAACGATTGGGATGGTTATAACAGATTTTTCTCAAAAGCAGTCTGCAAGTTAATGAGCGCAAGCAATATCGTAAGTGATACCTCCCCCCTTCCACAGATTATGACCATGTTTTTGATGGCAGTTGCGGTCACAATTATCATATGGGCGATTGCTCCGGAAAAATTAACTTCTAACTGGATGATAGTGGCAGCTCTTCCTTTTGCTGTTTCACCATATTTTATGGAAAACATCAGTTATAAAATTGAAAGCATCATACATGGTGTTTCAATTTTATTATGTATCATCCCATTACTTTTATATAAGAAAAGAAATTTGATTTACCTTATTCTCACCGCATGCTGCACCGCACTTATGTGCATTACTTACCAGTCAGCTACCGCAGTGTTTCCTATCGTTATTGTTTTATTGGCATCAATGGAATGGAACAGCGGTGAAAATTTAAAAAAAACATGGAAACTCGTATACACCTCCGTTTTAGGATATGGAATAGGTCTTGCATTTTTCAAAATTTTTATTATGCGGCCCGTTCAAACCCATGTTTCTAGCAATATGCTGCCTGTCCGGGATCTTATTCCAGGATTCTTTCGGAATTTACTAAACTTTTACAGCACAATTTATAAAGATTTCTCTAAATCATGGCTTATCATTATTTTTATAATTATTGTGCTGTTCATTATAGTCTATTCATTAAATTCCAAAAGAAATATTAAGGCATCTTTTGTAATGGCAATTACAACTATTATGCTTATGGGAAGTCTTTGCTTTGGAATTTATCCTGTTCTTCAGGAATGCGTATATCTTCCTCGTTCCATGTACGGGTTTTGTATCGCTGTGAGTCTTCTATGCATCTTTATTACAGCAAAAGGCTTTTGCATGAGCAGGCTATCCTGTTTAGCTTTAGCATGGGGATTTTTTACATTTTCATTTGCATATGGGAACTGTCTTTATTTGCAGCAAGAATATACAAATATGAGAATGCAAGCTGTATTCAGCTATTTAAATGAAAGATATCAGCCAGACCAGCAGTACCAATTACAAATCATTGGTGATATTGGAGAAGCTCCTTCCATTAAAAATAAGACATCCTCACATATTCTTTTGAACAAACTTGTCCCACGTACACTTAGCGGCGGATGGGTGTGGTCCGAATACAGCCTTTACCAATACTATGGTTTACCAGAAAACTACTCTGTCATCTGGGCTTCCCAAAGCTTTGATGAGAACTATGATTTACGTCAAAAAAATCTGCCCTTAGCGCAAACTACTATGTGGTTTGATGTATATAGTGATGGGAGTAATATTCTGATAGATTTAAAACAATCATAAATCATCCCGGAGTATAGTCATGAAAAATTTTTTTAAAAACTGTACAAACGCTTCTACTGTAAGATTCTGTATAATTGGCGTATGTTCAACAACGATTGATTTTATTTTTTATATGATTTTTTCCACAAAGCTGCATATACTTTGGGCTAAATGTATATCCATGCTTATTTCCTCTGTATTTTCGTACTTCCTTAATAAAAGCTGGACCTTCCGAAATACCGAAAAGACAAACATCCGATATCTGTTTCGGTATTACTTGAGTTTTGCCGCCAACATCGGAACAAATACACTCATCAACTACATTGTATTCAGCCTGACTCAAAATAAGATACCATCCTTTGTCATTGCAACTGCTTGTGCAATGACTGTAAATTTTCTTCTCCAAAAATATTTTGTCTTTCGTCTCTGAATATGTAAAGGAAGCGCTTTCTACCATAGCGCTTCCTTTTAATCCCACATATTCTCTCTGCTGATCAATGAAACCTTTGCCGCAAAAATATCCCTGAACCAGTATTCCATCGCCTCTGTAATATTCATATTCCGCTCTCGCGCTTGGAGAATCATCCCACGCAGCGTCTCATACAACAGATAAAATTCTTCCCGACTCTCCGCAGAACCGCTTCCATCTTCCTGCATCACCTTCCTTAGAAGCCGAAACTGCTGCTCCGTCAAAATGAAACCGCTCTGCTCAAGGGAATATCTCTGTATCCGTGCAAATACTTCTCTTCTCATATCAAGCTGCTCTTTTTTTACTCTAGTCGTCTCGTTGCTTCCCGTCATTCTATGCTGCAAAAGCAAATCCTCAAGATTTGTCATTTTACCATATTTAGACGCCTTAACCCAGAATTTGAAATCCTCCATTCCCAACAGGTGATCCTCATATCGCAATTCCGCTCTTTCCATCAGTTCCCTTCGAAACATGACCTCACTGTTATGGAAAATATTAAAAAACAAAAACATCGTTTCAATATAATTACAATCTTTCAATACTGCCGTTTCCTGTTTAATTATTTCTCCACCCTCATCTATCAGTTGTACTTTTCCACCCACAACGTCGTATGTCGGATTGTTTTCTAAAAAACGCACTTGTTTTTCCAGACGATAATCAAATGCATAATCATCATCATCCATAATAGCAATGTACGCCCCTTTTGCATTATCCAGACCTACATTCCTGGAATATGCTATCCCTCTATTCTGCCCATTGTAAAAAATCCTAATCCTTTCATCCCTTTGGGCATACTCATGGACGATATCCATTGATCTATCTGCTCCACAATCGTCTATCAAAAGCAGTTCTAAGTTTTGATAAGTCTGCTTTAAAATGGATTCCAACGCTATACGAATATATTTCTCTCCATTGTATACTGGCATAATTACACTAACTAACGGCCGTTCCACTTTCTCTACCTCTCAATGAATATGGAAATTGTGTTTTATGTTATTTTCTTCCAAATATTCCACATAATTTCTGCACAAGTGCCCATAGTTCTTATACATCTCGCTATAATCGCATTTTTCCAATAGCTCTTCTACATGATGGAGAGTCTTAAACTCCTCCACTGATATATGGGGCAATTTCAAGGTCTCTACCAGTTCTCTCGTTCTGCTGTCATGTGCAATCCACAGTGTAGGGATTCCCGTCAAATGAGCCATCATATTGCCATGGAATCTCATACCGAAAGAAAATGTAAACTGACCACTCCTTAAAAACGATTTCCATTCCTCCACTGAAAAAAACATATGCATATTTCCAGCAAATTTCATAACATCCTCTTTACTTGCCGTGCTTCCTTTTAGCATATTAGAAATATAAGTTTCACTTGGCATCCGTTTTTCAAAAATTAGTTCTGGTCCATCGATTCTCTCCTGTAAAATCCACTCGCCATTCACACTTCTGCCAAAGTCATATACTTTTCCACTAATGCTTCGTCTCGCCTGCAAAGTAAAAGTTACCTTTTTCAATTCAGGCGTAGGATACTCCCTAGCCTCTCCATCGTACCACTGATAATAAGATGGACAGCCAATAATTCTATAATTATGCACGCCCAGCAGCTCACACACCTCCGCCGTAAACGCTCCCCTTATTCCAATCGAATGCGCCTGCTCTGCAATTTCCTGAAACGCTTTTATCTGTTCCTTTGGAATAACTTCTGCCACTTCTTTTGGCGTGCGCCTTTCTCCGGAGGACTGCGTACACACTCCCGCTAATGTTATCGGCATCACAATATCCTTAATTAAAGGTGCCCAGACCTCTGCACAGTCCACACCCCCTTTTAAAATAGTAGAGACCGGTATGATTCCCGCATCATATTCACCTGTTTTAAATCCCGGCTCTCCCAGCCATGCCTCAATATCATAATTAATCTGTTTTCTTAATTCTTCTACATACACGTAATTGCCGGTATTATCCCCTAAGTACTCTAATTTTTTTACCCAGTCTTTTTCACCTGCAATTTTAGGATTTGGAAAAGCGTTCACAAATGCAGTTTTCATTCCTTAGTTTCCCTTCCACATATGATATCCATAATATTCTTTTCAAAAACATCCATTGAAAAATGTTCTTCATACAATTTTCTCGCCTCATCACGAATACTGTCTAATTCCTCTTGATGTTCTATCACCCACGCTATTTTTTCTGACAGGCTTTTTGCATTCACTTCACATACGAGACCATTTTTTCCATCTGTGATCAAACCTGCAGACCCCGTCATATCAGAAACAATACAAACCTTTTTTTTCATAAATCCCTCTGTAACTACCACCGGCATGGGATCCATTCTGGATGGGCATACCACTACATCTATGTTTTGATACATCTGTATCATCTCATCATGGTCCAGAGGCCTCATTATTTCTAAACACGGTATCTGGCTGCTCCTTACAACAATATCATCATAAATATGCTGTTGGATAGCTTCTCCAATGATCTTAAAAGCTGCTTTTTCTTTTTGTTCTTCCGTCAGCAGTTCGATTGCATCTACAAAAATATCCTGACCCTTCCTTTCGGATATTGAACCAATTAATGCAAATGTCAGCTTCTTTTCCTGGCTTTTATCCGGAATCCCATAAAACAAATTTTGTATATCCGTCCTTTTGAGGTACTTTTTAAATGAACCTATCGCACGCTCCCCTACCCCATATGTTGGTATGATCTTTTCTGCTTTAGGCATTTTATTCATGCCGATAATCTCATAAGAAATATCAGTTTCATGCAGCCACCATGCCGCCTGAACCCCGGATTCCGATAAATCGTCAATGAGGTAACTGAAATCCAATGTGTTTACCCAGATAAAGTCAAATCCTATCATCCAGTTCCAAAGAAATGTATTCTTCTTTCTAATCCATGCATCAATAACAAGCGGTATCCCATGATTTATTATCTCACTGCGTAATGGCCCATCTTTCGGAGACATAATGACAGGTTTATAGCCATTTTTCTGTATAACTAAAGCCGCATTCAGCAAAACAATTGGGGCTCCAGAATTAGAGAGTTCATGTGAAAGCAACAGTACCCGTTTTTCACCTGACCATATCTCATCTGCAGTCCCACGGCAGTATATCCGCATGGAACTTTCCTTTGAATCCTGTATATCCAAAAACTCGTCATAAGATAGTATGTTCTGTTGCGGTATACCCAACTCTAACAATCGATGATTAATTTCAATAAAAAACTTATGATTTGTCATGATAAGAATATAGTCATATTGTAAATCTTTTACCTTTTCCGGCGCGTATATCATTCTATTGTCTAATCTGGTTCCCTGTTTCTCGGGAGCATTGTCCAAAAATGCTACCACATTTTCTTTCCATACGCTCTCTTTACGATTTTTATAAAATACGCCTGTACCAAAAATAACAATTCTCATTCTTTTCCTCCTCTATATATGACAAACGTTTTCTTGCCTTTATCTATAATCGCATAATTCTGCCGGATTGCATAAAATCCTTAAAGTGCTTTTTCCAACATTAGCAATTTTAACAATTCATTTCCGAGAATAAGAAAAGTACATTCTCAAAAGCTTTGACATTTTCCTTCACTTTTTCGGAATTATTCCTATTTAATGCCACAATGATGCCTATGCTTTGTGTATTCTTTATTTCCCCTACATGATAAACAGGCAGTCCTCCAAACACTCCCACGTTTTCTTGGTCATCCGAGACAACATAACCTTTCAGCATAGGAATGCGATTGCTAAAAATGTACCCCGTTCTCCTGGCGATCATTCCCGTTCCATAGAAATATATTTCATCTAACGGCCTGCAAAAATCAAGAATCTGCCTTTCTTCCACGGATGTTCCTCCCATGACATAACCAGCCAAATCATCTTTGGATATCTTATAAGTTTGCAGTTTATCAAATGCAATATCGCATCCATACAATCTGACTGCATTTTCTTTTATCATGGAAATATCATACTTCTCTGCCACATATTTTAAAACATCCATCAAATTTTCTTTATGGAGATACTTTTTAGCAAAGGCTTTTTTTTTGATGATAGGAAGTTTTTCCTCACGAACACAAAAATTAGGACTGAGATAAACATCATAGTTGTATGCATTACCGTATGCTGCATACTGATATCCCCTGCTTGTCAGTGCATAAAACAATCCATTTTCAAAACTGGCATAAACTTCCAAAATATCTTCCGTTTCTTCGTCAATATGGCTTTCCATATAATCTATAAAAAACGGATCTTTTAATACAGTTTTTTCAAAAACCAGAAAATATGATTGTAAGTGACTTAAAAACTTTGATTCAACAAACTTTAATCCCCAGAAATCTTTCTTTTTCTGCTGCATCTCATCAAATATTGTTTCAAAACTATCAAAGGGACCATAAAAGGTATCATTGCACAAAACCATCTCGTCATATTCAACAAGCCTATCTCGCCCAATCCAATTCAATATGGCATCTTTATATGCCCCCGCATCAAATCCACGGTTTTCTCTAACATATATTTTATCCGTTATGTTTTGTAATTTTTTATAATCATTTTCACATAGTTTTCCATTCACTACAAGATACAAATCGTTAATTACTTTTTTCAAATCATACAGCAAATACTCTAAATATCTGTCAACTTTCCCCTCTTTATCGTAAATACAAACGATTCCTAGCCTCTTCATCTTTTACCCTTTCAATCCGCTGCGCCTGCACCGCCGGAACCACAACGCTATCATTATACTTTGTAAACCCTCTGCATTGTTTGCAGAAGTTTGTATATCCTTTATCCGTATGCCCCAAGCGGAATTCTACTAATTGTTTCTTGTCATCTGCAGAATGTTTTGTTAAATCATACGTTTCCTCTAAATCCTGCTCACCGGCAATTCCCGCTACTGTGGCATAGGCAGCATAATTACAGCTGTATAGTTTTCCATTCCGCAATTCCTGCCAGGATTGGCTGCACTCAGTTCTATGCTGCTCCAGCCATTCCTGTGTTTTATCAGAAAAATCCGTTGCCTCCGGAGCTAAGTCAATCCAAGAATCTGCCTTATTGATCTTATATCTTATTTTATACTCCTCTAATTTTTTTATCAGTCGGTCAAAATTTTCGTTATATTGAGGAACAGCCTCCCGATAGTCATCCACAATCACTTCAAAGCGACAGGTACTTAACTTTTCCAACACCTCATCCGAAGGAACTACCGTTCCATTCGTAACAGTTCTTAATGTATCAATGCGATTCCCATACTTCCTATCAATATACTCAATCAAATCTGCCGTATATCTATACAGCATTGGCTCTCCGCCGCTCACATGAAAAAGCATGATATGATCCACACAGGAAAAAAACAAATCTATATCCTTTACTAATTCATCCCACTCCCGCACAAAGTATTTTTTCGCAAACGGATTAAAATTAAGACAGTGCCTGCATTTCAGATTACATACTGTACTTGGCAAAAAAGATATGCTTGAAAAATATACTTTATCATATTTGTAAACATGATAAACTGATATAAATTCCTCAATAATAAAGAAGTCGCTATCCTTCTGATAATTGGCCTCCATCAACTGGTGAACCGGACGCGTTCTGGCGATTTGCGACATCGTAACGATAATTCCTTCATCTTCTTTTAACTTGATATCTTCTAATCCATAGCAAAAAAATCCATGTATCTCTTTGCCCCGTTTTTCCGGCGCATTATCTATATATCCCAAAATGGATATCTCATCCTTCATAATATTTAAGAACTGATATCCATAATCTCCTGCTCCAAATAGGTAAAAACCCCTCTTTTCTGTTATTTTTTGGTACATACTGTCATATTCATGCCCTTTATTCTTCCACTTCATATTGTTTTCCACCTATCATTGATATTCTAATATTTTGTCATATCTGGCAACTCTATCCGGGTACATCTCGTTTGTAATCCTATAATCATTGCCATACTGCCGCATAATTTCCTGACATCTCACCAGAGCACTTCTATTTCCCTGTTGAAATGACAGTTCCGCAACATTACTGCTATGGTATGCCAAAAAACGTTTTACCCAGATTAGTATTTCTTCCTTCACTTTCGCATACTCAAACAAATCAATAACAACTTCATAAGCCTTTAACCAGTCCATACGTTTTTCGATATCATCCGTATGACATCCTGACACTTTGCGCTGTCGGTAATGGTAAAAATTCTCCGGTGTATATACAGCAGATTTTGTATTCAATAGTATCCGGGCTAAGTACAACACATCCCCGCCCAAACGCAAATCTTCTGAAAACATCAGCGGATTTTCACCGTTCCCATATATCACAGAACGCCTATATAATTTATTCCACATATAGGCAAATCCCTGATAGGCGTCTCTTCGATATACATAGTACATTAGCTCTTCCTGACCGATAACCCCAGGTACAATATCCTCGCTATTTTTCATCTCTACCGTATACGTTGGAAATTCTTTTGTCCAACTCGATGCCGCCATATCAACATTATTTTTTTCTATCATATTTACTAATGTCTCATACATATGGCTCTCTATCCAGTCATCACAATCCATAAATGCAATGTAGTCTCCACTCGCTATGCTTAGCCCCACATTTCTTGCAGCACTCTCCCCCTTGTTACTTTGATGGACCGCTACAATATTGTCATATCTATCTGCAAAGGAATCTAATATACCGCCCGACCCGTCTGTCGATCCATCATCTATACATATAATCTCCATATTCTTATACGTCTGCGCCACAGCACTCTCTAAACACTCTTTCAAATATTCTTGTGCATTATAGATTGGTATAATCAACGAAACTTTTTTCATTCTTTTTCCTTTTCCACCCGCCAATTAAGATAAGTATGCCCCGTTTCCTATAACATATTTTATATACTATCATATCTCTATAAATTCCTCAAGCGATTTGTATTTTCAGCTTTTTCCTCCGTAACAGTTCAGCCCACGCCATTCGCAATCCCGCACTACGTGCTTCAAAGCTTACTATCGTAAGCGGATTGCTCATGAACGGGCGTTCTGCTCATAAGCAGTCTCGTATGCTCATTCATGCAAGCATGATTCGCCTATGAGACTGCTTATGGCTGAACTGTTACTTTCCTCCCAAGTTATTGTACTTGATTCTTTTTTATCTCTAAAACATCCTTTCCTAATAAAAATAAGCCACTATGAAAATTCTTCCATAATGGCTGTCATAAACAATTTAACCTTATGCTTCTAACTTCATTCTCAAAATATTTTCCTCTGGCACCTTCTTTTTATTGAGTAAATATTCCCTGATTGCTTCATAGGTCCTTTCATCCCTTACTGCAATCAGCACATAATCAAACTCCCTGTAATGTATTATCTCCGGATTGCACACCGGAATTTTATAATTTTCCTGCGCAGCTCCCCATTTTCTGTCTACAGCAATGATTTCTTTGCAGTTCATCTCTGCCTTAATCTGTTGATATAACCTGCTTCCCAGTCTGTCAATCCCATATACCAGAAGATTTTTTCCCTCACACTGTTCCGGGATTTGAAACTTATATAGACTGTCCTTTAATTTTTCAATTTCTTTATATTGATGAACCGCTAACATACCGAAATATTTAATCATATCCTGATAAATCGTCTTCGTATCAATGCCACTATCTTCACTATCTTCAATGGTTTCATCAAACAGCGTCTCTCTGTCCAAAAATTCCTTTGCTAACATGGTATTACTCTCATGGTATTTTTGAATAATTACTTTGCGCTCTTCTCTGCTTAAAAAAGATGGTGCATGTCTTACGCTTTCATCTGTCAGGGAATATTGTCTGCCCTCCTCCAATAATTCTCTGGCATCTTCATTTAAAATTGCACTGTCTGGTATACCATTTAAGATACGTTTTATTTCTACAAAATTTGCTGACAAGGATGGATTTGCCTGGTATTTATCCTTCTGATATTTACTGATATCTTGAATGCCTAATTTATTTAAAAAGTTTGTAAATATGTCATTCTCCCCGTATACAGATACTAACAAATTCTCTTTTCCTACTATATCTGCTATTCTTTTACATTTTTGATAATAATCTATATCTATCTTTTGTATGGTATCAAAACAACTCTCCGCACAACGTCCCAATTTTACAATCTGATTCCAATGAGATTCCCCCCACAGGTCCTGCCTTCTGAAAAAGACAATTACTTTAACCTCAAAGCCTTGCTCTACTAAATTCTGATAGATTATTTCATTACGAAGATAGAGAATTTCATCGGAAAGCAAAATATTTGTATCACAGTTTTTAAATTTTTGAAACATATCTTGAAAAAATTTCTTTTTTTCCGCTTCCATATCCTCTAAACTTACTGTAAGTTCCCTAAAATTGATACCGTTTCCACTGAATACTTTCAGCTTTTCCTCCCACTTAAGGCTCGCCGCTAAATCCGGATACCATATTCCATCTTCATACAGGCGCTCTCTATTCTTCAAGAAAAAACTTTGCAGGGCACTCGTCCCTGTTTTTGGAGTCCCAATGTGCAAATATAACGTTTTCATTTTCAACCTCTCATTCTTTCAAACTATCTACTAACCTTGTATATTTAAGTGCATTCTATCATAAGTTTAGAAGGCATTCAATAAATTAAGAATGAAAGTTTATTTCCTTTTAGACATGGCATAGGCCCCCTTCTAGGCATCCAGTGCTCTTACGCATACACTTATTTACCCAAAAGGGAGCCCACTAAATTTTTCGCCTCTTAAAACCACTATCGCCCTTTACGCCTCTTGCAGGTAAGGTCCTAAACCTTTTAGCACGATATCCACACATTCTTCTAAGCTATGTGCGCTGGTATCCACCACAATATCTGGAGATTCCGGCACCTCATAAGGGCTTGACACTCCGGTAAAATTGGAAATTTTTCCGGCTCTCGCCTCTTTATAGAGACCTTTGACATCCCGTCTCTCGCATTCCTCTATAGGAGTGCTGACATACACCTCCACAAATCTCTCTCCAATAATATCCTTTGCATTTCTTCTGTCCTGGCGGAAAGGAGAGATAAAGGACGTCAGTACAATCAGTCCCGCATCATTCATCAATTTTGACACCTCTGCAATTCTGCGGATGTTCTCGATTCTATCTTTTTCCTCAAATCCAAGGTTTTTATTCAATCCCATACGGACATTATCCCCATCTAAAAGCATCGTCTGTTTTCCCAAGGCAAACAAACGCTTTTCCAACTCATTGGCAAGGGTGGATTTTCCTGCTCCGGAAAGCCCTGTCATCCATATGGTCACAGCTTTTTGATTCAACCGCTGCTCACGGAGTTCTCTTGTAATATCCATATTATGCCAGGTAAGGCTTCTTCCCCTGTCCAAGGGTCTTACCACCACGCCACAGGCCGAGGTCATATTGGTGATGCGGTCAATCAGTATTAAAGAACCTAATTCCCGATTGTTTGCAAATTTGTCAAAGACAATTTTGCTCCCTACGCTAACCTCACAGAATGCAATTTCATTTTTATAGATATTATCTACATAAACTTCTGCGCCAGTATTCACATCCGTTTTATATTTGATTCGCATAACCGTGGCAGGTACCTGCTGTGTTCCAAGTTTCAGCCAGAAATTTCGTCCTGCCACCAAGCTGCTGTCATCCATCCACAGAATGGAGGCGGTAAACGCAGAACCGGTGTAGAGTTCGTAATCTTTTTTCAAAACACAACCGCGGGATACATCAATCTCCGTATCTAACTGGATAGTGACAGCGTGTCCCTTAAAACTTTCCTCTACCTCTCTATCCGTCTCTAAAATATTGCTTACCCTTGCTTTTTCCCCACTGGGTAAGACTGTGACAGTATCCCCAACGGCAATGGAGCCGGAGGAAATCTGTCCCTGGAAACCACGGAAATTGTGATTCGGACGGCAAACTCGCTGTACCGGCATAGAAAAACCCTTTTCCTCCCCTTTCTCGGACACATCTACATTTTCCAAATAAGTTAAGAGTGCTTCTCCATCATACCAAGGCATCTTAGGGGAGTACTTGGTAATATTGTCTCCCTCGGTGGCAGATACCGGTATCATTTTCATAGACTTATAATCAAACTCTGCCATAAGGATCCTAATATCTTTTTGGATTTTCTCAAACCTCTGTTGGTCATAATGCACCAAATCCATTTTATTGACAGCAAACACAAAATGCTTGATTCCCATCAGAGAACAAATTCTCGAATGGCGTCTGGTCTGTACAAGCACTCCCTGGCTTGCATCCACTAAAATCACAGCAAGAGAGGCAAAGGAAGCTCCCACTGCCATATTTCTGGTGTATTCTTCATGCCCCGGCGTATCTGCGACAATAAAACTCCGGTTTTCCGTGGTAAAATAGCGGTATGCCACATCAATGGTGATTCCCTGCTCGCGCTCTGCCATCAGGCCGTCTAATAACAAGGAGTAGTCAATGTTCCCATCTCTTGAACCAACCTTTGAATCCAGTTCCAATGCCTTTTTCTGGTCTGCAAATAACAGTTTCGCATCATATAACATATGTCCAATTAATGTAGATTTTCCATCATCTACGCTTCCACAGGTGATAAATTTAAGCAGCTCGTCTTTCATCTCTAAAAATATCCCTCCCGCTTTCTTTTTTCCATGCTGGCAGATCCACCGTCGGAATCAATGATACGGCTTGTCCGCTCAGACTCCACTGAGGATAAAGTCTCTTCAATAATTTCGTCTAAGGTGACCGCAGCGGATTCCATACCTCCCGTCAGCGGATAACAGCCTAAGGTACGGAAACGTACCATTTTATTTTCCACTTTTTCTCCCGGCAAAAGACGCATACGGTCGTCATCTACCATAATAAGCTGTCCGTTTCTCTCCACTACCGGACGCTCCTTCGCAAAGTAAAGGGATACGATTTTTATGTTCTCCCTCCTGATATACTGCCAGATGTCTGACTCTGTCCAGTTAGAAAGTGGAAATACACGGATACTCTCTCCTTTTTTGATTTTCGTGTTAAATAATTTCCACATTTCCGGACGCTGGTTTTTGGGATCCCAGGTATGCTGTTCATTGCGGAAAGAAAAAATCCTCTCTTTTGCTCTTGATTTTTCCTCATCCCTTCTTCCTCCGCCAAAGGCAGCGGTAAAACCATATTTGTCTAATGCCTGTTTTAGTGCCTGAGTTTTCATAATATCTGTATAGGAAGAGCCATGATCAAAGGGATTGATTCCCTGCTTAACCCCATCTTCGTTGATATACTCCAGCATTTCTATTCCTAATTCCTCTGCTATTCTATCACGAAATTCTATCATTTCTTTAAATTTCCATGTGGTATTCACATGAAGAAACGGAAAAGGCGGCTTCTCCGGATAAAATGCTTTCATTGCCAGATGCAGCATGACGGAAGAATCTTTTCCGATGGAATATAACATGACTGGCTTTTCACACTCGGCTGCCACTTCCCGCATAATATAAATCGCTTCTGCTTCAAGTTCATCTAAATGATTCATACGTTTTCTCCTATTTTTGATTACAATTATTCCTTATGTTGCAGCAATAAATTCAGACATACGATAGTTTAAACCTATAATATTTATACAAAATTTTCCGTTTTATTTTATCATACTTTAGAATCTCAAGCAATGAAATGAACAAATTGTATGTCTGTTATTTTAATGTAACAGTTCAGCCATAAGCAGTCTCATAGGCGAATCATGCTTGCATGAATGAGCATACGAGACTGCTTATGAGCAGAACGCCCGTTCATGAGCAATTTTGAAGCCCGTAGTGCGGGATTGCGAATGGCGTGGGCTGAACTGTTACCCTTTAATAAATCAGATGATACCATTCTCTTCTCGCTTCGTTATCCAACACTCACCTCTTTCATGATAATTAAAAAAAGAGTTCCTCAGGGGGAACTCTTTCGCCAGAATCTGGTATTCTTATAAAAATTTCATGCCTGCCAAAGCACTATTTTTTCTTCTTATTCCGAATCAAAATCATAACAACGAAACTGCAAGAATTGTTTCATACCTGAATATCACTTACCGGATGCACCTTGCGCTGATTTTCCGGAGGCAATGTGTTATAATCCCCAAACTTGAAGCTCAGGTAGCCGTCATAATCCTTAATCCCGGAAAAGGTAACGCCCTCAAAGGTAATATCGGCGGAATTTTGGTACCACCTGGTCCGATAGCCATACGCCTTATTTGGCGTAGGAAACGTGAGAATGCGCACCCACTTGGTTTTACGCCGGTTTGTCAGGCGGATAAAACGGTCAAAACTTTCTTTTAATTTCTTTTCCGGTACCTTGCTCATGAGGGCATACACCCTCCGCATGAAAGGATTCTTATCTGCCACTCTCCCCACTTCCGACCAGAAAAATTTGCGGTACAGAAAGCATACAAAATTATGGATTCTGCGCAGCCCGTAATTTTCCGGCACATAATCTAAGGGGAACACATCAATGAAAACGCCCTGTTCATAGGGCATATGCTCCTGATGCTCCCGCAGGAACACGGTATCCTTGCGCCGCAGCTTTCCATAGCCCCAGCGGTATCCCGGAGTGTGGCGGTGATCCTGGAAGTAAAACCGGGTCGTATCCAGCTCCGTTTCACAGGCCTTGCAAAACTTTTCATATTCCGGGCGCAGCAACGCTACGTCCGCGTCGTCGTCCCAGGGAATAAACCCTCCGTGGCGCACTGCGCCAAGCAGAGTCCCCGCAATAATATTATAGTGGATATGGCATTTTTTACAGATGCGGTCCACCTCTTCTAACAGCTCCAGTTCCGTCATCTGCAGATTTCTTAAGGTTTTTTCATCCAATTCTAACATAGGTCACTCCCCTTCCCGGCAAATGCGCTTTGCCACATCGGGATAGTTGGTAATGATGGCATTGACGCCCATACGATGTAATTTATGCATTTGCTCTTCCGCATTGACTGTCCATACATTGACTTCCACATTATTTCGGAAGCACCGGCGCATCTCTTCCTCTTCTTGCGCGCCGGATACGGAAGGATGCAGCGTGTACACCCCATGAGACAGCGCGTAATCCGCCGCCTTTGCAAGTTCATTGCTGTACAAAAAAGCCAGTTTCGCCTGCGGGTCATACTCCCGCACTTTTAATACGGAACGGTGGTTAAAAGAAGAGTACAGCACGCGGTTCTCATATCCCATTTCATGCACCAGTTCCACGACTTTCTTTTCGATTCCCTCGTAAGGCAGAATCCCTGTTTTCAGCTCAATATTGACGGTTAATCCGGTGTCCTTCAGGAGTTCAAAGACTTCCCTCAGCGTTGGTATGCGGCATTCTCCCTCGTATTCCGGCTTTGTCTTTTTAAACTGAAATCCCTTTAATTCCGCCAGCGTGTAGTCTATGATACGGCCGCAACCATCGCTCACACGGTTAATGGTCTCATCATGCGCCACCACAATTTCACCGTCCTTCGTGAGCTGAACGTCCAACTCCACCCCGTCCGCCTGCATCTGCGCCGCTAAGGCAAAGGCTTCCAGGGTATTTTCCGGCGCATAGCCCGATGCGCCCCGGTGCGCCCACACCTTAGTGCCATGGGACACCGTCCTGTCTTCCCCTGCGCCAAAGCGTACAAACTCCAGTTTCCTTTGTTCCGGTTTTACAATCAGCACATCCCATAAGTCCTGTGTCACACTGGAGAGCTTCCTCTCATAGCGCGTGGAGCCTTCCGGCTTTTTATCGGGGAAATATTCGCACTTACTGCACCCAATCGAAATAATGGGAAACGTTTTTCTGCTGCTGTCCGCATTCTGAAAAACAAAATCCGCATGGGTATGTCCGTGGATATAGCCCAAAATAAAACGCCCCGGCGTATTATGATACTCCTCTAACACCTCCATCAGCCTTGCTCCGTTCCGGATGTCCTCCGCCCAGTAATCCAGCCTTGCCAGAGGCGCATCATGAGAAAACAGCAGCACTTTAAAATCCTTCGGCGTTTCCCATAAAACTTTCTTTACCCAGGTAACTTCCTCTTCCGGAAATCCATAGCGCAGTTTCTCCCTGTGATTAAAGGAGGTCAGGAAAACCATCCGGAGTCCTGCCTCCTCGTAGTCTACATAATAATAGCCTTTTACTCCCTCACGGCAAACATATCGGTCCATGAACCTCCCGTAAATCCCATACTGCTCTTCCTCTGTCAGCCACGCCGTATTTCCTTTAAAATAGTTGGTGTCATGGTTCCCAATGGCAAGATATACCGGTTCGCAGACATTTCTCATATCCCGGATACATTTTGACGCAATCCGATAACACATCTTCTTCTCCAGCATTCCATCCTGTAAATCTCCCAGATGAATGATGCCGTCAAATCCGATGTTCTCATGCACACGTTTCAAATTGGAAATGGTGTCGTCCCAAGTGCCGTTTACCACATAATGGGAATCTGACAGTAAGCAAAAAACTAACGCCTTTCCATCCGCTGTCTTCTCCCAGACGCTTTCCGCCGTTTTTTGGGTTTCCTCTAAAAAATACAGCTTCGTTTCCTGCTGTTCCCCGCCTTCCTCTTCGGTCCCAATCACTGAGTGGA
This sequence comes from uncultured Roseburia sp., assembly GCA_947627165.1. Lineage (GTDB taxonomy): Bacteria > Bacillota > Clostridia > Lachnospirales > Lachnospiraceae > Roseburia. The sequence continues at coordinate 21,625 of CANQUZ010000002.1, read as the reverse complement.
AGGATAAAATCTCATTGATTCGCGCGGCATCCTCCCTAATGCACCAATTACCATCCCATTTTCTCAGCAGGATGCGGAAATAGCAGTCCTCCGGAAAGACATAATCTTCTTTTGAAAAGTCCGTTTCCTCCAGATTCCCCCTGTAACAGCTCCAATTCTGTTCTTCCTCATACATATAAGTATACATATAGTCTTCGGGAATCTCCAACCCATATCTGGCGACTTTTAAACCAAACGCCCAGTCGTTGACTACCAGCCTGTCGCCCTTAGCGGCGCGGTAAAGGATGCGGCTTGCCATATAAAACGGCTGTTCTTTTTCGATTTTGCCGCTTTCCGGATGGATAGCAATCCCTGCTTCCGCCTCTAAATATTTTTGCCTCATTCTCCCCGTTTCCTCTTTTCCAAAAATTTTTCCATTACCCCCGCAATCGCAATGGATTCCTCCTGGGTAAATTTGTAGGAACGCCCCTGATGTCCATGTATCATATAAGCAAAATCACTGATTTCATAACGCAGGCCCTGTCCCAAAAATTTAGAAAAATAGCGCTCTTTTTTGGAGGGGTCCTCAAAGCGGACTTCAAAATACTGCGTCAGCCACCAGGGCGACTCCGCCAAAATATAACCATTTGTGCCGGAAATCAAAAGCTGTCCCTCGGATTTTACGCCGACTCCGCTCTTCGATAATGCCATCCCATTTTCATAGACAAAAGAGGCTTTTGTGTATAAATCCAGCCCATTGGTATCCTTGATGCTGTCAAAGCGGACCTCCTTATAATCTGTCCCCATTAATTTCATAATGGGCAGAAGGGTATGGCTGCCAAATTCGGTAAAACCGCCGCCATATTCCAAATCCGTCCGCTCTCTGAGCCCTTTATCCGTCAGGCGGGTAAAGCAGGCTTCCACATCGCAGACTTTTCCAATAATCCCGCTCTTGGCAATTCCCATCATCTGGACAAATCCGGGACAATACGCCGTTTTGATTGCTTCCAATAAAATGCGGTCTTTCTGGCGGGCCAAGGCAAATAATTCCTCCGCCTGGGCTTTTTGAAAGGCAAGCGGCTTCTCGCACAAGACGTGCTTATCATGCTCCAGCGCTTTTTTCACATACTCATAATGTGTCTCATGGGGAGAGGCCACATAGACGGCGTCTATCTTTTCAAAAAACTCTTCCAGATTGTCCGTAGCCACATCCAGTTCAAATTTCGTCCCAAAATCTTTTGCCCCAGCCAGATTAGGGTTATAAACACTGTTGACCAGCACGCCGCTGACATATTTTGCTTCCGGGACAAAGCGCACGGCAATCCGTCCAGTGCCAATCACGCCTATCCGGATCAGTTGGTATCCCTGACTGCGGATAATGGTGGAGGAAATATTTTTCGTCCGCTCTAAGTACACCACTTCGCAGAACTCCCTCATATGTTCAAAGCATCCAATCCAGTCAGAACCCACGGTAAAAATGTCTATGCCGTATTTCTGGACGTCTTCCACCTTCTGCCCCGGATGATCTTCTACGATAATCTCATCGGCAAACCCCGTCCGCCTGACATTCTCAATACGTTTATCCAGAGAGTCCACAATGTTTAGCTTTCCTCTGGATTCGTCGTACTGCTCCGTGGTCACTCCCACGATCAGATAATCTCCCAGCGCCTTCGCCCGTTTTAATAAATTATAATGTCCTTCATGAAACAAATCAAAAGATCCGTAAGTGATAACCTTTTTCACCCTTATCCTCCATGCTGCGACTAAATTTCTAATCTTTCATTTTTTATTTTCCATTTTCCATCGTTTCAGATGTTCCTTTGCCGTCCGTTTGTTCCGATGCAGAGCCATCCTTCCGCTCAATCCCTATCTGCAGTTCCGTTTCTTCAAAATTGAGGCGCCGCTCCTCCACCACAAGGGGCCTGTGAATCACTCTGGTATTAATATTTAAAATATATTCTCCCAATAATCCGATAAAAAACAGCTGCAAGGAACCAAGCATAAAGATACCAATGACCATCGGCGCATTTCCCGCCTGGAACGTGTACCAGTGGGTAAGTTTATATAGCGTATAAAACAGCGCGATGAACAAGCTGACCGCCCCTGCAATAAACCCCAGAAAAGTCGCCAGCCTGAGCCCTACTTTGGTGTAGGAGGTAAAGCTTAACATTGCCGCGTCGTAAAGGCTGTAAAAATTGTTGTGGGTTTTTCCCGCCCGCCTCTTCGGCTGTTCATATGCGATTTCCACCCGGTTAAACCCATGGCCGTACTCCGCCACAATGCCTCGGATGAAAGGGATGGGGTCGTCTAACTGGCGCAAAATGGCAATAAAGGATTTATCATAAAGCCCAAACCCGGTGAAGTGTTCAATCATCTGCGTCGTAGACATATTTTTGATTACCTTATAATACATCGTCCGCAAAAAATAAATAAAGCGGTTCTCCTTGCTGCTGGTCTTAATGCCGCTGACAATCTTATGGCCTTTCTCCCATTCATGGACAAACTTCGGAATCAGTTCCACAGGGTCCTGGAAGTCACAGCACATACAAATGGTGCAGTCCCCGGTGGACTGGCACATCGCATAAAAGGGGGAATTAAACTGCCCAAAATTCGTCACGTTAAAAATCGCCTTTATTTTTCTGTCGTTGGCGCATATGCCCTCTAATTTTTCCCTTGTCCCGTCCGTAGAACAGTTGTCAATAAACAAAATCTCATAGTCATACTCCGGCAGCGCTTCGTTGAGGACGTTTTTGACTGCAAAACTCATCAATTCCACGTTTTCCACCTCATTGTAGCAGGGTATGACGATACTTATCTTTTTCATAGTTTTCCTCATTTCTGCGCTTTTTCCAGCGTATATCAAGTTTGCGCCAATCATGTCACGACTTGCAGCGCAGACACAAACTTGTGAGTAAAAGATTTGGAAAATCTCTCACTCTTCCCAATTATATCTTTTCACCAAAGAATCGTCAACGTCTGCGGAAGCTCTCCACCGTATGGCGGATTCCGTCTGCAAAGGATGTCGTTGGACGAAAACCGGTGTCCTTCGTCAGTTCGCTGATATCTGCCCACAGGCACATGACCTGTTTTTCTGCATAGTCATAATCCCCCATCCCAAGGGTTCCCGCTTTTTCTTCCACTTCTTTCACAGCCTGATACAACTCCGCGATATAGTCTTTCAACGGTCTTTTCTCACCGCTGCCAAGGACATAGGTCCTGCCTGAGACGCCTGTATCCCCCAGACGCCACAGTGCCTCCGCCGCATCTTTGCTGTACAGATAGTCCCAAAGCTGCTCCCCCGGCGTAAATCCGGCGCGCTGTCCGTCCAATAATTTTTTTATGGCGCTGCTAATCATGGTATTCTCCCCGTCAAAGGGGCCGTAAACGCTTAAAATCCGCACCCAGATATGTCTTAAGCCCAGTTTTTCACAGTGCAGCCTGCTCAGCTGCCCGGCGCCAAGTTTCGCCATGCCGTAGTCGTTTTCGGGAAATGCCGGGGTTTCCGGCGATAAGGCTCCCTCCACTCTCCCATACTCCGCCTGGGAGCCGGCGCCAATAAAGGTATGGCATCCAAGGCGCGCCGCTAACTCTGCGGCGTCTATGGTATATTCTATATTTTTACACTGCAGTTTCGCATCGTTCCGCGCCTCTCCGGTCGTCCCCATCCACCCCAGATGATAAAAGACATCATAGGATTTGTCCCCTTGCCGCTCTATGCCGCCAAGCTCGGATAAATCAGAGGCGAGGATGGACACCAGAGGGTTCTGGGGAAGATGGGATATTCGCTCCGAATCTTTGCGGCAGATTGCCAGCACTTCGACTTCGTTTTCGATGCACTTTTGGAGGAGCGCCATACCCACTGCCCCGGTAGGGCCGGTTATCACTACTCTTTTTTTCATCATTTCGCTTCCTGTTGTTTCCAAACATTTAAAAATTCCGTTATCTGCCTGACGGTGCAGGCATTGACGTCTCCGCCAGACTGGTAACAGGCGTACCATTCCACCGTTTTTTTCAACGCCTCTCCCACGTCCCAGCAGGGTCTCCACCCAAAGGTCTGTTTTAACCTGGAACAGTCTAATTTGAGGTAATCCGCCTCATGAGGCCCATCTTTCTGCACGCTTTCCCACTGTAAGTCCTTTCCGGTATACAGCCTGTAATCGTTGCAAAATTCTTCTGCCAGGCGGCCGGTGTTCCAGCAGTCCTTTTCCTCCGGCCCCACATTATAGCTTCCTGCCAGTCCGGGATTTTCATACTGCTTCTGCAAAATCATCAAATAGGCGGCGACGGGCTCTAATACGTGCTGATAGGGGCGAATCGAGTTGGGATTCCGCACTTGTATCTTTTGCCCTGCCGCCGCAGCCCGAAAACAGTCCGGCACAATCCGGTCTGCCGCAAAGTCCCCTCCGCCAATCACGTTTCCTGCCCTTGCCGTCGTGACGGGGATGCTCCTCTCTCTCTCCGCCCCAAAAAAAGAGTTTCGGTAGGAGGCTGTCACTAATTCGGAACAGGATTTGGAATTTGAGTAGGGGTCATATCCGTTTAACCGCTCATTCTCCCGATAGCCCCACTCCCACTCACGGTTCTCATATACCTTGTCTGTGGTGACATTCAAAAAGGAGCGGATACTCTCATTGGTTCTGACGCATTCCAGCACATGGACGGTGCCCATGACGTTGACGTCAAAGGTATAGACCGGATTCCGATAGCTCTCCCTCACCAGAGGCTGTGCCGCCATGTGGACAAGCAGTTCCGGTTTGGTTTCCTTAACTGCCTTTGTCAGGCTTTCCAAATCCCGGATATCCCCCGTGATGGAGTTCATTTCTTTCTCCAGCCCGCAGAGGCGGAACATAGACGGCTCCGTGGGCGGCTCTAGGGCATACCCTGTCACCTCGGCTCCCAGCTCTAAAAGCAGCCTGCTCATCCAGCTTCCTTTAAATCCGGTATGGCCTGTGAGAAAAATCCGTTTTCCCCGGTAAAAGTCCCAATCTGTCATTCTTTCGCGCTCCTTTCCTCCCAGAGAGGGATCATCATCTGTTCCTGCAATTCCTCCCGCGACAGAAACGGCGCCAGGTCTTCCAGCGGAGCAGATACCATGGTTCCGTCCTCTAAGCGTCTGCTGGCGCATTTCGGCTCAAATTTCTGTTCGATATCTGCCATGATCTCACAGATGCAAGGTCCCTCTTTCTCCAATGTCTCTTTTATCTGGAACAAATCTTCGTTCCGTTCGATTCTCTGATACGGATAGCCATAGGCATAGGATAATTTTTCCAGGGAGGGGAAGCTTAAATCCCCGCTGTCCGCCCCGATTCCCACGAGAGGCCCCTGAAAGAAATTTTTCTGGGTCTGGCGGATCGAATGATAGCCTCCGTTATTAATCACAAACAATTTGATGGGCAGCCTGTGATGGATGATGGTCTGAAGTTCCTGTAAATTCATCTGAATGCTGCCGTCTCCGGAAATACAGATAACCTCCCGCTTGCCTGCGGCAATGCAGGCGCCGATGGCGGCGGGCAGATCATATCCCATGGAGGCTACGGCGGAATTGATGATAAACCGCTGTCCCGGCTTGATTTCATAGCCATGGCTTCCCACCACGCACGCCGAACCATTTCCCACTACGGTAATCTGATGTTCCGGAAGCATCCCGCTTAATGCCCCAATGAAAGCATAGACGTTTACCAGTCCTTTCTGGTTCTTATGCCGTTCTAGCACCACCGGATATTCCCGTTTCCAACGCTGGCAGCGGGCAATCCATTCCTCCTGGCTGCTTCTGGTTTCTTGTTCCGGCAGATTGCGGTCTAAGGCTTCCAGAAGGTCTTTAGCGTCCGCCCAGACAGGCATATCCACATGAAGGTCGGGTTTTTTTAACTCTTCCCTGTCCACATCCTCAATTATCGTGTAGGCTTCCCTCGCCCAGCTCTGATACTGGTATCCCACCTGACGGATGCTTAAGCGGCTTCCAATGGAAAGGAGCAAATCACTGTTTTGAACCGCCCAGTTTCCTGCGCGGTCCCCCATAATTCCTGCCCTGCCTGTATAAAGCGGATGGCTGTCATAGATAAGATCGATACTGTTCCATCCGGTCACTACGGGAATATTTAGTTTTTCCACTACTCTCAGAAACAATTCCGCCGCACCCGCAATGCGGATTCCATTTCCGGCGTTTAATACGGGACGTCCGGCGTTCCTGACTCTGGCTATGATTTCCTTTGCCGTTTCATCGGATACGTTCGGCGGGATTTTGTCTGTCTCTTCTTCTCCATCATAGCCCCTTAGCATTTCCGTTTCGATATAGGCGCCCTGTACATTTAGCGGGATATCTAACCACGCCGGCCCAGGCCTGCCCGATTTCGCCAGAGAGATGGCTTTCTCCAAGCAGTAACGGATTTCCGCCGGATCTGTCACCATTTCGGCATACTTTGTGATACAGGATACCATCTTGACAATGTCAAATTCCTGATCTCCGTAAGCGCGAATGTTGAGTCCGGTGCTTCTGGCTGTGGTATCATACCGCACCTGTCCCGAAAGCACCAGCATCGGTATGGAATCCAGCCATCCCCCTAACACTCCGGTAATGGCGTTGGTGCCCCCCGGACCTGTGGTAACGCAGACTGCCGCCATCCGGTTTTCTATTCTTGCATAACTTTCCGCCGCAATGGCGCACGCCTGCTCATGATGGTTATAAATACAGGTAAGCCCCTCTTTGTGCCCCAGTCCATCATTTAAGTGCATCGCGCCGCCGCCGGTCACGGTAAACACATGACTGATTCCATGTTCCACCAATACATCCGCGATATAATCCGCCACTCTGATTCTCATAAGCTACCCCTCTACTGTACCGATTCGATGATTGTTTTCGCCATATAGTCCACCATTTCATCAGTCATTCCCGGATAGACGCCTACCCAGAAAGAGCGCTCCATGATGGTATCCGTCACCGTTAAGTCTCCCACTACCCGGTAACCGTTCCCCGTTTTCCGCATTTCGTCAAAGCAGGGATGTTTGGTTAGATTCCCGGCAAATAACATTCTCGTCTGAATGCCCTTCTTCTCAAGATAGGACACTACTTGATTTCTGTCCACGCCTTCTTTGCAGGTGAGAAGGAAGCCGAACCAGCTGGGATTCGCGTGTTCCGCTGCTTTCGGCAGTATGAATTTGTCGGAGACCGGCGCAAGCGCCGCGCTCAGGCGGTTGAAATTGTGAATCCGGCGTTCCACAAAAGAAGGAAATTTTTTCAGCTGCGCGCATCCTACCGCCGCCTGCATATCCGTCGTCTTTAAATTATAGCCGAAATGGGAATACACATATTTGTGGTCGTAGCCTAAGGGCAATTCCCCGTACTGCCTGTCAAACCGATGACCGCAGAGGTTGTCCCTGCCGGAAGGGCAGACGCAGTCTCTTCCCCAGTCCCGAAAGGAACGGATAATTTTATGCAGAAGGGGTGAGTCCGTATAAACCGCTCCGCCCTCTCCCATGGTCATATGATGCGGGGGATAAAAGCTGGAGGTTCCGATATCCCCTATGGTGCCGGTCAGCTTTGTCTCTCCATTGAGTTCATAAGTGCTCCCCAGCGCATCACAGTTGTCCTCCACCAGCCACAGATGATTTGTCTCGCAAAACGCTTTTACGGCTTTTAAATCAAAGGGATTGCCCAGCGTGTGGGCAATCATGACCGCCTTGGTCTTATCGGAAAGCGCATCGTTTAACTTCGTCACATCGATATTGTACTCCGGAATGGTGATATCCACAAACACCGGCACCGCGCCATACTGTATCATCGGCGCCACGGTGGTGGGAAACCCCGCCGCCACGGTAATCACCTCATCCCCTCTTTTTATCTGGCGTTCTCCAAGCAGCGGAGAAGTCAGCGCCATAAAGGCAAGCAGGTTGGCGGAGGAACCGGAATTTACCAAAGAGCAGTACTTTATGTTTAAATACTGCGCAAATTCCCGCTCAAACTGGTCGGTATAGCGTCCCGCAGTCAGCCAGAACTCTAAAGCGCTGTCCACCAGATTGGTCATTTCCTCATGGTCGTAAACCCTGGAGGCATAGGGAATCCTGTCCCCCTCGCAATATTCTTTTTTTGTGTGAAATCTATCGCAATATTCCCGGACGCTCTCCAAAATCTCCGCTTCCGCCTGTTCTTTTGTCATATTTTCAAACATCGTTTCCTCTCCTAATCCCATACTTTCCAGGGGGCTCTGCCCGCCGCCCACATCTCGTTGAGCTTGTCCATCTCCCGCTTTGTGTCCATGCACTGCCAGAAGCCGTCATATTTGTATGCCGCGATCTGCCTCTCCGCCGCAAGACGCTCTAAGGGTTCTTTCTCAAACACGGTATGATCTCCCTCAATATAGTCAAAAATCTCCGGCTCTAACACCATATATCCCACATTAATCCGGTTGCCGTCGGCCTTATGCTTTTCCCGGAAAGAAATGACGCTGTCATCCTCCGCAATGTCAAGCACCCCGAAACGCTGCTCTAAGGATACTGGAATGCCAGAAGCTCCTTCATATTGATATCCGATACCACATCCCCATAGGTCATCATAAAGGTTTCGTCCCCGACATAGCGTTTTACCCGCTTGATCCGCCCGCCGGTCATCGTGTCAAGTCCGGTGTCCACTAAGGTCACTTTCCACGGCTCCGCCACATTATTGTGGACGGTCATCCGGTTATCCGCCGAGAAGTCAAAGGTCACGTCGCTGTTGTGGAGGTAATAGTCCGCAAACCACTCTTTGATAACGTGCTGTTTATATCCGCAGCAGATGATAAATTCATTGATGCCGTAATGGGAATATTCCTTCATAATGTGCCAAAGAATTGGTTTTTCCCCGATTTCTATCATGGGCTTTGGTTTCAGATGGCTCTCTTCGCTGATCCGAGTCCCATAGCCGCCCGCTAAAATTACAACTTTCATTTTATCCCCCGTTCTGGAGTGTTTGCGCGACAGGGCAACGGGAAGTTCGCAAATGCGATTTCCCACCAAGGCTCTCTGCTCTCTCTGGTGCAAACAGCCAAGCAAATAGCCGTTGTGTCGGCAAACGTCTCATTTCGCATTTTGGCTTCATTATAGCCTATCTGCCCTATAAAGTAAATCTGAAACCGCGCGATTCCGGACATTCGCGTAACAGTTCAGCCATAAGCAGCCTCGTAGGCGAATCATGCTTGCATGAATGAGCATACGAGACTGCTTATGGCTGAACTGTTACACATTCGCCAGTCGCGTGCCCCGACAAGCGTGAAAGCCCGTCCTTGCAGGCGGATTTCTCCGAATCAGCCCCCGGCTCACAGCCTGTAGATTTTCGTTTTCCAGGAACCTGTGGTAAACGTTTGGTAGACCTGCCCGGAACAATGTTCTTCCATCCATTGATCCATTTTGCAATGAAGCGCGCCCGTATCCACATAATAGACTTCCCGCTCCCCATTCCTATAGGCTTCCATTTCCTCTTCGCTCTGCAGGTGGAACACCGAATCGGCAATGCTTCCCTCATAGGATATGATACATTTTAATTCTGTATCCATCGTCCCTATATTTTTTCTTCCCAATACCACCCAGTCATTTTTCTCCGGGAAAAGAAGAATCTGGCTCCCATCATACTCAATATCCTTCAAAAATTTTTCAAAATTTTTCAGATAATACGCATAGACCCGGCTATTGACCGATCTGTCACTGTAAGAAGAAGACACGCCGCTGACCTTGCCGTTGCTTCCTGCGCATAAAACCCCGTTTCCAATGTCGCGGTTGTAAAATGCCAGCCTGGTGAAAGGATCGGCATACATATAGGTTTCACACAGCAATAAGCCGGCAAGAACCGCCGCCGCGCCATTTCCTATCAGCCTTTGCCGCCTTGCTTTCCCCTCCAGGATGGGATGCCAGAACAGGAGCGCAAGGAGGATGAGAAATGCATAATGCAGCTGCAGATAGCGGGGATTTTGGTAGGTAACATAGAACATGGTGAAGGAAACCAGTCCGATATCAGAAAAAGCAACGGCTGTGATAAGCTCCCGCTCCCTTTTCGTGTAGTTCTTCCATCTCCTGATGAAAAAGATAGCCCCCGCCGCTGCGGCAATCAGCAAAATCCAGGAAAAATGCAGGATGTATGCCTGTTTTAAAATAGCTTCGATATGGTCTTTTCCAATGCCGATTCGGTTAATATCCTTCGACCCGTGAATCAGCAGTTTTTTTACCACCCACGGTTTTACCTTCCACAGCAGTGACGCCCCCGCCATTCCCGCCAACAGGGGAAGCGATAGCACCCCCGTCCGGCATATCAGGTCGGTGCGCCGGGAGAGCCCGCGCCTTTTTACCCAGAACCATACGTCAATCCACACTTTTACCGCAGCCAGAAGAAACACGGCAAGCAGGAAAAGCGCAAGCAAATACTTCACCGGAAGTTTTCCTCCCGTCACGATTCCGGGCCACCCTATGTTTTCGCCGGCATAAATCCCAAACGTCACGAGGAAAAGCGCAGCCGGGATGCAGACCGCTTCCCACTCTTTTTTAGAAAGGAGTCCCAACAGCTTACGCAGTCCTGCTTTTGCGGTTCCTTCCAGAGTAAACGCCCGATAAAGAAAAACGCCCGCCCAGAAGAAAACGTATAAGATGATGGCTGTCTCCTTCGTAAATAAAAAGAGAAGGCCCGATACCACCATAAAGACAGAGGTTTCATACTGCCAGCTGTATAAAAAAAACAAGAAATAAACCAGCATGGCGTAATCTACCGAAATAACCCCAATGATCCCTAAGAACATGGGCGATACTGCAAACATAAGCGTTCCCAACAGGGCAAATCCGCAGTCTATCCCCGCCTTCTGCAATATCCGGAAAAAGCAAAAGATAGCGCCCCACCCCAGGAGGATGTTTAAAATTTTTATGCCTATGTTCCCCTGGGGGCACAGCATATGGAAAGCCCTCGCCAAAAGGGAGTACCCCGTGGACAAATGCCCGCCCATACTGCCGCTTAAGAGGGTCTTAAAGGTCAAATCGTACTCTTCCACAAACTGATTGAGGCTATTAATATAAAAAGTGCTGTCCCACTGGGAAATGCTTATGATTTCCGACCAGGAAAAAAGAAGGAATACGCCGCAGAGGGCAGCGATTGCCAAGTTCTCTTTCCTGTTTTCTTTTTTGTTGGGAGAAGAGCCTGCGCGAAGCCGGAGCAAACCGATGACTCCGCAAAGCAGCCAAACGACAGACAGCGCCGCCGCCAAAAGGGAAACCGGCTGCTTTAGCACGTCCGTTTTATGGTAAGAAAGGTAGGATACCGCCAACACGGCAAAAAGCAGCTGCACCATAAACAACTGCTTTCTGTTTCTTATTTCATTCTCTTTAGGCGGCAACGCCATAAAAACAATATCCCCTAAAATGATACAGGCCAGGGCGGATATCATCAGAATATCGGATACCTTCCCATAGGGCGTCATCCCTGTGATATAGGCTGCCACGCAAAAGATGCACCCCGCGCCTGACAAGCCTATTTTTATTTTTTTCAGCATACTAATCTCCATTCCGGAGCGTTTTCGCGACGGGACGACGCGAAAATGCTCCGGCACAAATTCTTGAAACAATCAGCACATCAGTGTGATTTTTCACTATATCTCCTGTCGATTCTTACACTCCGCCCATTTCTCAGGCAGAGTGCAAGAAACATATACCAAGATTGGGGATACGCATTTTAGAATGCTTACAGTTTTATTGATTTTACTCCATTAGGCTCTTTTCCAGCATCCGTATAAACGGTAATCTTTCCGTCTTTCTGATATCCCTGCACTTTAAAGTAATACATTTTTCCTTTCTTCAGCCCTGAGATCTGATAAGATCCCGCCTTTACATCCTTTACCTTTTTGAAGCTTCCTTTTTTGGAAGCAGCCTGATAAAGGACATAATTCTGAACGGTTTTTGATCGTTTCCAGGTTACTTTTACCTTGTTCCCACGGAGCTTTTTCACAGAAGAAATTTTCACTGCCGCCGTGTCAACTTTTTTCGTCTGCGTCTTGACCGTATTGGACTGATTTCCAGATAAAGTATTTCCTTTTACCGTAGAATTATATTTGTTAGAAACAATATAAATCGGATACGTACACTTCTTCACTGTATTTCCCATCACGGTTGATTTTCCTTCAAGAATACGAATCCCATAATTGCTCTTATTTCCCGTAACTTTGTTGTTCTTCACCGTGAACGTATACGATTTATTTCCCTTTAAATAGATCGGGCTGTACTGCTGCTTTGCCGCATTATTCGTCGTAATCGTATTGGAACTGATCTCAATATTATTTTTCGCGCACATAACCCGTATGCCGTAAGTGCCTTTTCCGGAAATAGTATTTTTCTGGATTTTCTTTGTAATGCAGTCCTCGCTGATGCCGATGCCATAGCCATCCTTCGCATTGTTAAAGCTTATCTTATTAGAAAGGATATTGTTCGCCCTCGACTTGTTCCGTGTATAGATTCCGTGTTTTTTTGCCCCTGTAATCTTATTGTTCGATATCGTTGCAAAGTTGCTTTCCTCTAAATAAATACCGCACTCCCCTGCATTCTGAATGGTGTTGTTGTGAACTTTCCCCTTTACAATGCCTTTGTCGCCTCCGGCAATTCCATTTGTGCCAGCATTTTTGATGGTATTATTGTAAACATTACCGAATACGGTGGAATTAAAAATTTCTATTCCCGCTTCTTTTGTTTCTGAAACATGGTTGTTATAAATATTTTCTACATAAGAAAGCAGATGGATATAGATTCCGTGCTCCCCTATCTTTTCCACTGTATTATGGCAGATATCTCCATATACCCTTGCGTGGGTATCCACATAAATACCGGACAGACATCCTTTCTTTACTACATTCTCCCACTTATTTCCAGGCGGCGTATAGGTTCCGCTGTTTATTACTGTATTGTGTTCAATATTTCCCTTGACATGGGCCGTGTCCTGATAAATTGTGCTTGTGCTTGCCGATGGCCCTGAATAAATTGCAATCGCCGCATAAGTTACGTTTTTTACTGTATTGTAGGCAATTCTTCCGCTATAGGTATCCGCTTTCATCATACTGTCCACGATAATTCCATAATCTCCCTCGTTTCCATTATGATTTCCGCCGATGGTGTCAAGCTGGTTATTAATAATCTCACCGCAATGAGAGGCATGGTAAACTCCGATTCCATCTCCCAGGCAATTTGTGACAGTATTCCCATCAATGTTGCCGGTTACCACGGAACCTGCTTTTTTTTCTGTGGGGCCGGTAACAAGAATACCTATCCCTCTGGCATTCTGAACCGTATTTCCCTTAATCTCGCCTTTCAAGGTTGCCGTATATAACTGGATTCCGCAAGTCTTCTCATTATACTCTGTGTTCTTTGATGTATCTCCCACAGCATCGATGCGATTACCTTCTATATTTCCATTAATGGTGGTTCCTGTAAAGAAATACATTCCATATTTTTTGCTGTCTTTTATGGAGTTTCCAGTCACTGCCCCCAAACTGGACTGCGTGACATAAATTCCCTCTCCGCAGCCGCTTATTTCATTATTGGTTATTCCGCCTGCAGCCTTAGAGCTGTCCTGCACATAAATGCCATTTGCACCTTCCGTGCCGCCTCCAAGAATAACGTTATTTTTAATAGCGGATGCCTTAGAGCCGTTCAAACGGATTCCATATTCTTCTGCTGCCGTAATTGTGCAGTTTTCAATGGAGCCCGCCTCAGAATCGCCAAGAAAAATACCGCATTTCTTTCCAGATACCGTGTTGCCTTTTATAGTGCCGACATGGGACTTTCCATTGATGTAAATGCTGTCCACTCCTCCGGATACGGTATTATCCGCAATGTTTCCCGCCGTAGCCGCATTTAAATAAATGCTGATTTCGCACCCGGACACACTGTTTTTCTCAATTCCGCCGGAAAGGGTAGAGCCCCCCTGTACATAAATTCCGTTCGCCTTGCTTCCACCGGAAATGTGGTTGTCCTTTATGCCGGCCGCATTGGAATTATTGATTCTGATTCCGCATCCAGACACATCGGAAATCCTGCAATTCGCAATATCGCCGGCTACGGAACTCTGGTTCATATAAATGCCGCCCTCTCCTCCGGATACAGTAATCTCTTTTAACTGCGCCAAAGAACAGTTTCCCTGTATGTAAATTCCGTTTTCCACAGGATTTTTGATACTGCAGCCGCTGACAGAAACATTTGACGCATTATACAGCTGGATCCCGCCGCCTTGGAAGGTTCCTCCGATAACAGTAATGTTCTCTTCCTGGGCGCTGGCATTGCCAATGTAAAAAGCATATTTCCGCTGATCCGCATTACTGTAGGCAATGGTTGCTTTCGATAAGTCCAGGGTAATATTTCCAGAAATTACCAGCCTGGTATCAAGCGGATAGGTTCCCGCCGCCAGCGTTATGGTATAGGGGTTTTCCCTGGTCGCTTTCTGTTTCGCTTCCTTTACTGCATTCAAAAATTCTGCAGCATTGGAAACCGTCACGGCAGTACTATCTGCCTGTTTAAAAGAATGTTCTTCCTCTAAATCCCCGTGCTCTTCATCCGTTTCCCCAATCTCTTCTGTCCGGGAAGAGCCCTCTGGCTCCTTTGTTTCAGCAGATGCTTCTGTTTCCACTTCCTCTGTTTCCGCAATCACTTCTTCCGGTTCCACTTTCTCCGGTTCCGCAATCACTTCTTCCGATTCCATTTCCTCCGTTGCCGCAACCACTTCTTCCGGTTCTACTTCCTCCGTTGCCGCAATTACTTCTTTCGGTTCTACTTCCTCTGTTGCTGTAATTACTTCTTCTGTCTCCACTTCCTCGGTTGCCAAAAAAAGTTCCGTTGATTCCGTTTCTTCCGGAAACTCCTCTTTTTCCGGAGAGGCCGTCTCCATTTCCTCCGCTTCCAAAACCAGTTCTGTCGAATCAATGCTCTCCGCAGCCACGGTTTCCTCCGCCTGTCCGGATACTTCCATGCTCTTAGCGGCAGGAAGTTCCGCTGCCGCTGCCATAATACTGTTTCCTGCCAATGCGCAGGCAGTCAGTATTGCCGCCACTCTTTTTTTCATACTTCCCTCTCCTTTCTCAGATACCATTTCCACATTTGGATCAATGTTTCTCTGATTACCATTATATCATATTTTTATCTTTCAGCGTCTGATAAATACGTTCCACATTTTTACCGTCGCAGAAAGAATTGATACCCTTATAAATTTTTTCCTGTTCTTTCGTCCTCGCCTCCTGGAGCTGTATCTTTCCATCCTGTATCACTTGTTTTATTTTTTCTTCAAACATCTCCAGGTTAAACGCCCTCATTCCAATATATTCATCCTCATTCGGGATCAGGGTTCCGCAGATAGCTTCATATTCCGCCAGATCCTCCTGGTAAAAGAGGACGCCCGCTCCCTGGTAAAAACTGTTGTACGCCACAGATGAATAATCCGTGATAAGAAGCTTCGCTTTTTCCAGCATACTGCTGACCGGTCCCGTCCATATCCGCTCTTTGAGAGACGTAGTTTCTAAAAGATAATAGATTCTGGGATGCGCCGCCAAAAGAATTTTATCCTCTGGAAGATATTTTTTCAAAATCGCATACAAATCCAAAATCGTGCGGTAGTACGCCGAATTTTCAAAATCATCCAAACGCTCCTCATACGGTTTAAATGTCAGCATGATTGCTGCATAGTCCTCGGATTCCTGGGTGATATGACGATACTTTATTGTGCTGAATATCGGCAGCCCCGTAATAAAAATCCTCTCTTCCGGCAAACGAAGCATATCGGATACAATATCCCTCTCTTTTTTGCTCCCCACGAAGATATACTGCGGTTCGGCTTCTTTTCCCCGGATAAACGCCGATGTATTGCCATGGCATTTCATATAAGTTACTCCATGCTGCAGAAAGATAAACTGCATCTGGATATTCCGCAAACGGATATATTTGTTGCCGCTTCGCAGAATGTTTGCATGAGCCGGGGCTTCCGTAGTAATTGCACTGTCCGCCCGGTATAACAGCCAATAATACTTCGGTGAATATTTTTTTACAACGTTCTTATGTCCTTTCAAACGCTCATAATCGTCTGACGTTTCTCCGATAATAAAATAGTTCTTAGAAGAATGTTCGCCGCAGGCCAGGTCGAAAACTTCAAACGCCCCCTCCTCCGCTTTCATGCTCTCTTTTTCAAAATAAATGTTCACCGGCTTTTTGGATACTTTTCGCACAAACTTCCCACTCTGATATAAGATCCAGGAAACCGGCACACTCTCCCAAAAACGATACTGGAACGTCTTTTCATACTCCTCCAGGCGTCTTGTCACCAGAACGATATTCCCCTTCCCATTTCTTCGGACAAACAACATGAACCCATCTCTTATTTTCCTTGCAATGGGGGCAAAATAATTTCTGGAGCTCCGCACGCCCAGCTTGCGTTTTGAGAGCCCATAAGGGACGTTTCGCCCCATCATTTTCAGTTCCAGCCACACAACATTATCAATGGTTTCCGCATTCTCAAACAGGGAAGCGATTGGCAGGGAAACCCGCCTGATATAAAACGGGAACATTCTCTTTATTTTTCCCAGGACTGCGGCAGTCATTTTAAAATCCACACGCTTCTCTATCTTCTCCGACACCGTAATATGCTGGGATTCAATCTCTATATTTTTGTATTTGTTAACAATGTACCCTGTAATCCACAACACCAGGCGTTCTTTCCCCAGATGCAGTTTTAAAATCTTGTTTTTGAATGCAACTAGCTTTTTCAGCAGATCTTCCGGAAAACCTTTTGCATATTTCAGAGAACCCCCGTCCCCATAGGCAAGGAAATAAAGGTCCTTCCGCTCCTCTCCCACAACGGTTTCTCCGCACTTTTCAAAATACAGGATCCTGTCCCTGTCCGCATCCTTGGACAGCGGCACTGTGGATTTATAGATTTTATTCTCTTCCAAATCATCCAAAAGAATCTGCTCTATGTTATATTCTGCAAAACGCGGACGCTTATTTTCTATCCGAACACAATTCCCATCTATTGTTATGATAATTTTACTCATCTGACACCTCTGCCTATCGTAATTTATGCAAGAAACTTTTCCTCTATTGCCTGGCAAATTCTCCTGCAGTTTTCATGGTCTGCATACTTAAAATAATACTGATGCAGCGTTTCCTCCGCCTCTGTCTGCGCAAATTCACTGTTAGCGCAGTTTTTCAGCCTCTCAAGCAGCTGCTCCGCCGTCTCCGCTGTTGGCCCGAATAAATCTTTTTTCAAATCCAGATAACTGCCATGCGCTTCCAGATAATCGTCCAAATCAAATTGGTAAAATATCACCGGCTTCCTCTGGTAGAACATATCCCAAGCCACGCTGGAATAATCCGTCACCAGCATACGGCACCGCATCATGATTTCATTCAAAGGTTCTTCCCCAAAAGCTATCAGGCGTATTCTCGGGCTATCCACGGCAAATTCCCTCACATAGTCCTTAAACTTGGGATGCAGATAAAACACACTCTTTAAATCATAGGTTTCAAGCATTTCATAAAACGCATGGTTCTGCAATAACTGCTGATAGGCTTTATAATAGGAACTCTCCCGAAATGTTTCAGGATCAAGATTCTCAAGCCAATTTCTCCAGGTAGGCATAATCAGGATTTCTCTGTTCCCTTCTGATTTGTCTTCCAACACATCCCACCGCGCAAAACCTGTAATCGGCACTTGCTCTTTTCTGTAACCAAAGTAATCTGTGACGACCTTTTGTTCAAAATCCGACGTAACGCAGAACATATCGCATTCGCCGGATCTCCCTTTTCCATAGAAAAAATCCACTTTCTTCATAGCGGTAACTCCATGCTGAAGAAATACGAGTTTTCTTCGCCGAATAAATACGTGCAGCACGCCTCCCTTGCGCCTGACTGGATAAATATGCGCTTTCGCATCGGTGCTAATCAATAATTTCGCCGCCAATGCGTAGGTGATATGGCGGATGCTCATAAAATCAATCACGTTGTTTTTGTAAGGTTCTAATTTTTCCCGATCCGGCGAATCTTTGGTAATCACATAATAAATCTTGCATTTCATGCGCTGTTCTTCGTGATGTTCCATACAGTATTTAAAAAAATAGTACGCGTTATCCTGCGCCATCTGGGAATATTTTTCAAATACCAGACAGATGCGCTTTCTTTTCAGAAAGGGATAAGTGAACGCCAAACGAAGCGCTGCCATACGCTCTTTCAACTGAAAGCGGTAATCGTCATATTCCCCCCGTTTCCGATACTGCAGGGCAATGTTTCGATTCCAGTCCACATAAGGGTAGACGAAGGTTCCGTCTGGAAACCGGTACTCGTTTGAAAAAAACAAAGAACAATACTTTGCATAGTTCAGATAGCTCCTGTTTGCCAAAAGAAGCTCCGCCTCTTCCTCCCCCTGCCCAATCACTGCCGAAAAGTTCCAGTTCAAGGGCTTAAATGCGATATCATCCAGACAGATGCAGCTCTCCAGCACGCAGCTATGTTTCCCGATGCGCTCTTTTGCAAAGGGAAAGAGATATTGCGCCGCGTCCGCCTCTCTCTTTGTGGCATATGCCATCTTTAAATATTTATATCGGATATCCCAGTTCTTTTCATAAGGCACGCGTATCCGATAATACAGCCGGTTTTTTACCACTTTCGCCCGCAGTATTTTTCCTTCTATTTTCTTTTCTCTTGCCAGACTTAGTATATTGTCCGCCGTGATGATTGGTTTCTTCCTCATGGTTTGATTTCCTTTATCGCCTCATAATTACGCCTGCAATTATCGCGGTCAATGCGCGTGTAAAATGCTTCTATGCGCCTTTGGTACGTCTCTTCAAGCCGGAAACCGTTCTCCGCCGCCTCCCGCACCTGTTGCAGGAGCTCCTCCGCCGTATCGCAGACCTTTCCAAAACCGTCCTCCTGATAACTGAAATATCCTTCCGCATAATGCCCCCTGCGAAACATTTCATAATCAAACTGATAGTAAAACAAGGGTTTCTTTAAATAGGCAAAGTCCATGGCAATGCTTGAGTAGTCCGTAATCAGAAGGTTGGATTCTTTCAGCAATTCCTGCACATCATATTCCGGCCATTTTGCAAATGTGATCCGGTCTGATTTCAAGTCAAAATAGGATAAGTAACGCTGCATTTCCCTGTGGGGATAAAAAATAAGACGGATATCTTTTTCTTCCAGCAGACGCCATAACTGGGGATGGTTCAAAAATCCGTTCCAATACTGGTAGTAAAGCGTATTGGTAAACTGAGAAATGTCTTCTTTTTTGTAGGATTCGGAAGTCGGCAGGGCAATCCAACTGCGCCAGGTCGGCATCACTAAAATCTGGCGATTTCCCCCGCTGGTGTCAAACAGGTTATCAAATCTGCAGAAGCCGAGATTTTTTACCCACCCATCCGGATAACCGAATTTCTCTTCCACATAGCGGCATTCCCGCTCCACTGCGCAGACAAACATTCTCATTTTGGTATGCTCGTAATGTAAAAATTCCACGTCATCCTTCGTAATCCCATGCTGCAAAAAAATCCTTGTATTTTTTAATATCCCATAAACTTCCAGCAAATAGCAGACAGCCGCATTGGGTTTTCCGCCTTTCTGGGAACTGATGTTTTTTGACGCGGCCAAATAGTAAATCCAGTGCAGAAAACTCCCGTACTGCACCACCTTGCCCAGATGTTGCACCCTCGCATAGTCCGGGGATTTTTTATTGATGGCATACACTGCGTCCTGCTCAGGATGGCGCTCCGCAAGATAGCGGAACAGCCAGTACCCATTGTCTCTCGCCTCATTCTCGTTGTCACAGATTAGCCACAGATCCCTGCGGAAACACCGATAGATCAATGCAATCGGGAAGGCAAGGAGAAACAGGATGATGTTGAAAAGATCTTTCCCTTTAATACGCTGTAATTTTTGCAGTAAACTATGCTCCATGGTCCCCCCATTTACCAGGCCGATTACCCAATCTTTGCCTCATACTCCGCCGTCACTTCTTCCATGCTCCCATAGGCGGTCAATCTTCCCTTTTCCAGAATCAACGCCTTGTTGCAGAGACGCCTTACCTGCTCCAACGAGTGGGAGACAAATAAAACGGTTACGCCTGAATCAAACATACTTTGTATCTTTTTCTCGCTTTTTTTGCGGAACTTGGCATCGCCTACGGATAAGACTTCGTCGAGAATCAGGATTTCCGGAGTCACGACAGTGGCAATGGAAAATCCCAGCCTGGACTTCATGCCTGAGGAATAATTTTTTAACGGCACATCGATAAACTCGCCCAGTTCCGAGAATTTTACGATTTCCTGATACTTCTCCTCCAAGAAACTTTTGGAATATCCCAGCATCGCCCCGTAGAGAAAAATATTTTCCCTGCCTGTGTACTGAGGGTCAAATCCTGCCCCCAGCTCCAACAGGGGAACTACCTTCCCATGTTTTTTTACAGTTCCCTCGGTCGGTCTGAATACCCCGGCAATGATTTTTAGCAGGGTGCTTTTCCCCGCCCCGTTTAAGCCCAAGATGCCTACCCGATCCCCCTTCTCTATCTGAAAGGACACATCCTGCAGCGCCCAAAACTCGTTATACTGGATTTCTCTCTTGAGGGACTTGATAATATATTCTTTCAGGCTGTCCACTTTCTCTTTGCTCAAGTTAAATTTCATGCTTAAATGTTCCACTTCAATCGCCGTATTTGCCATACTGTACCCCTGCTTTCTTTAAATATGCAATATAAACTCATCCTGCTTTTTCTTAAAGCAGACAATTCCAATCAGCAGCGAAAGGAAACTGAATACGGCTGCATAAATGAAATTTTGCAGATTCATCATCTCCCCAAATACTGCCGAACGGAAAATATCTATGATGCAATAGAGGGGATTGTACTGCAAAATCCAGTACCATCCGCTTTTCAGAAGCCTTTCGGGGTAATAAAAAATCGCGCAGGTATACATAATCAGCATTAACGCTACCGACCATAGATATTCCATGTCCCTGAAAAACACGCCGATAGTGGCCAGAATCATGCCGCAGCCACAGGAAAGCACCAGTATCAAAAGAAGAGCAACCACTGCCTGCAGCAAATACAGGGTAGGATATACCCCCAGCACAAGCGCAACGCCTACCAACACCACCAGGGAGATCAAAAAAATGACATAGTTAAAAAGAATGCTTGACAGCGTATACAAATATTTCGGAACATACACTTTTTTTATCATAGCGGCATTTTTCCGGATGGAACGCACCGCCTCTTTTGTGGAAGCCGAAAAAAAGGAATACAACAGCCTGCCTGTTAAGATATAGACCGGAAACTCTCTGGTATGATTTCCAAACAGAGTCCCAAAGACAATCGAAAGGACAATCATGGTCAGAAGCGGTTCTAACAATGACCAGATGATGCCCAGATAGGAACGCCGATATTTCAGCTTAATGCCCTTTTTGACTAATTCGTTCAGTAAAAATTGATATTGGATAAAGTTTTTTACATATTTTATCATACGATTCTCCAATTACCTTTGTTTAAAGTTCTCCGTCATTTTAGCATATCCCCTAATTGCAGTCAACGGTATCCATCCGGATACCGCTGACTGTAAGTAACAGTTCAGCCCACGCCATTCGCAATCCCGCACTACGGGCTTCAAAATTGCTCATGAACGGGCGTTCTGCT
>CANQUZ010000001.1 GCA_947627165.1 uncultured Roseburia sp. | reverse complement strand
GAGCAGAACGCCCGTTCATGAGCAATTTTGAAGCCCGTAGTGCGGGATTGCGAATGGCGTGGGCTGAACTGTTACGAGTTTTGCGATTGGGCTTCGGAAAATAATGGGGAGTGTCATATATGGAGAAAAAGCTAATCTTTCGGGGAGCAGGCACGGCAATGGTAACGCCGATGAACGAGGATGGAACAATTAATTATCCGATGTTTAAACAGTTAATAGAGTTGCAGGTGGAGAAGAAGGCGGACGCTTTGATAATAGCGGGGACAACGGGGGAAGCATCCACGTTGACGGATGAAGAGCATTTGGCATTGATAGATTTTGCGGTAAAAGCCGTCAGGGGAAGAATACCGGTAATTGCAGGGGCAGGGAGCAATAGTACGGCGCACGCTGTCTTTATGTCTAAAGAATGCGAGGGACTGAAGGCGGATGCGCTGCTTTTGGTAACGCCTTACTATAATAAGGCTTCCCAGCAGGGATTGTATCTGCATTATAAATCCTGTGCAGAAGCGGTCAATCTTCCGATTATTTTATATAATGTCCCCGCCAGAACAGGAGTCAACATTTCGCCGCTGACTTATCAACGCCTCTCAGAAATAGAAAATATCGTCGCCTGCAAAGAGGCCAGCGGAAACATTTCCCAGATGGCAAAAATTGCTTCCTTATGCAAAGGAAAGCTGGCTGTATACAGTGGAAATGATGATCAGATTACGTCTGCATTAAGCCTTGGAGCCGAGGGGGTTATTTCCGTTCTGGCTAATATTCTGCCGCAGGAGACGCATGAAATTTGTGAAGCCTATTTTTGCGGTGATTGTAAGCGGAGTGGGGAACTGCAATTAAAATATTTAGAATTAATCGAGGCGTTGTTTTTGGATATTAATCCCATTCCGGTAAAGCAGGCTTTAGGTATGATGGGGATGGATGTGGGGGAATGCAGGCTTCCGCTCTGCAGCATGGATGATGTCCACAAAGAAAAGTTATATCATGTGTTGAAGCAGTACAGATTAGTACCATAAATATTTTTTTGCATGGCGTCCGGCAAGACCGCCGAATCTTGCCGGATGAGGGAAAAAGGCAGATAAAAATGTGGCGGTGGAATGAACTGTTCCGTCGGCTTATTATGTGGCGCAGGATAAGAGAAGGAAGTTCTGGTTTCCCGTGGATTTCCAGGAAGGCGTGATGATGCAAAAAAACGTAACAGTTCAGCCCACGCCATTCGCAATCCCGCACTACGGGCTTCAAAATTGCTCATGAACGGGCGTTCTGCTCATAAGCAGTCTCATATACTCATTCATGCAAGCATGATTCGCCTACGAGATTGCTTATGGCTGAACTGTTATAAAAAAACAGAAATATGGACAAAGTTTCTCTTTTTAATTTATGGTTTTTGTGATATTCTGTATATAAATATATGGAAGCAGCATTGATCTAATTAAAGGGGATTAATTTATGACTAAACAGGTAAAAAAGACAAGAGTCTGGAAAAAACCAAAGCAGTCAGAGCGCGTAAAGCAGCTGCCGAAGCTGAAGATAAAAAATAAAAACGTTTTAATTTTTGGAATAAGGACAAAGATTCTAATCAGTTTTCTGATACCAATCGTATTTCTAATTTTTGTGGGGACTTTTTCTTACTATGAAGCTGCAGAGGGAATGAACGATGCCTTTTGTGAATCAAGCCAGCAGACAATTCGCATGGCGGGGCAATACATTGACGTCGGCAATTCTTTCATTGAAGCGGAGACGTTAAAATATGCTTTCGACTCTACGCTGGGAAGATACATGATGGGACTTTATGAAAATGACGAGGTTCTAAGGAAACAGACTCTTGGCAATATCGGCACTGACATTCGTGCATCCCAGGTGGCAAATCAGTTTATTAATAATATTTTTGTGATTACCAGTGAAAAGATACAGATGTTT
The DNA here is from genome assembly GCA_947627165.1 of uncultured Roseburia sp. Taxonomy (GTDB): domain Bacteria; phylum Bacillota; class Clostridia; order Lachnospirales; family Lachnospiraceae; genus Roseburia. The sequence continues at coordinate 44,955 of CANQUZ010000001.1, read as the reverse complement.
ACCACCAGCGGTACAAACGGCAAGCAGGGAATCTATTCCCTTTACAAGGACGATGTCATGCAGTTCTCAAAAGATGGGAAAAAAATAGCGCCCTGGATTGACAGCCACACAGTGCTTGACGAATACCTTGGGTTGAGATATTCAGATTACATTCTGTCTTATGAGACGTCTCCTCAGACAGGAAAAGGATACATTGTCATTGACGTCAGCGCTTCTGCCATCAGGGAGTTTTTAAGCGGGCTCGACTTAGGAAAGGGGAGCATTGTCGGATTTGTAACAAAAGGCGGCAGGGAAATTATCTGTGAAAATCTGCCGGAAGGAAAAGAGAGCATCCTTGCCGAGGGGGAAAAGGTCTTTTTCGGACAAGATTTTTATCAGGACCTTCAAAATATGGAAGGGTTAAGCGAGGTAAAATACCAGGGTAGGGATTATCTGTTCCTCTATAGCAAGAGTGAAATTACGGAAGCTGCGGTCTGTGCTTTAGTTCCTATGGAAGTGGTGACGGAGCGGGCGGAGTATATTCGCTACATTACATTAGTTGTAGTTGTCATTGCAGTGCTTGTGGCAGTTTTCATCGGACTTTTTATTACAACCGGCATCCAGAAGAATATGCAGCGCATTTCCGGTGAATTGGAGGAAGTGGCGGAAGGGAATCTGACCACCCATGTGCAGGTGAAGGGGCGCGATGAATTTAATAATCTCGCCGTTGTAGCCAATAATATGATTAACAACAATAAGAAGCTGGTAAAAAAAGTAAGCAGCGCTACAGGTACCCTGGAAGCATCGGCGCAGGAAGTACGGGCTGCTTCCAATATCATGCGGGACTACTCCGCTAACATCACGCAGGCGATTGACGATATCAATGATGGGATTATCAAACAGACGGAACACGCTCAGGAGTGTGTGAGAAAGACGGATACGCTTTCGGAAGAAATACAGGAAGTGAGCCGCATTGTAGAAAACATTAAGAAATTAGTCAACAAAACAGAAAGCATGATACAGCGTGGAATGGAGATGGTAAGGGAATTGGGCGACCGGGCAACGGAAACGTCAGAGATTACCATCAAAGTGGAAAGCAGTATCGGGGACTTAAAGCGGGAGTCTGAGAGTATTAAGCAATTTGTAGAAACGATTACGGATATTTCGGAACAGACCAACCTGTTATCCTTGAATGCTTCGATTGAAGCGGCGCGGGCAGGCGAATCGGGCAGGGGGTTTGCAGTTGTGGCAGAGGAAATCCGTAAACTTGCCGATTATTCTGCGGAGTCGGCAAGGGAGATACACAACAATATAGCGCATATTACAGAACAGACGTCCGTCAGTGCGGAAAAGGCGAAAGAGGCAAGAGACATGGTTCTCTCACAGACGGCGGCCGTGCAGGAAATCGTCAGCGTCTTTGAAGATACGAATCAGTGCATGAAGAATCTGTTTGAAGGGTTAAAGGAAATTGTAGTAAGCACTGAAAAAGCGGACAAAGAACGCGAGGATGCCGTGTCATCCGTTAAAAATATTTCCATGATTATTAAGGAGACGGCGGACGGAGCAAAGATTGTTCAGGATATGGCTTCAAAGTTAAAAGAAAACGTGGCAAACATGAATCATACTGCAGAAACGTTAGGTACCAATATGAATGACTTAAAAACAGAAATTGCTGTATTTAAGACGGAATAAGAACAAGCAGGTTGTCAGAAAGACAGCCTGTTTTTTCTTTGGAAAACAAGGATGGTATTTTACAGGCAATCAATTTTAGAAAAAAGGAAATTGCTTGCAACAAAAAGGCTTCTTTTTTAGACTATAACTATGACAGATGGGTTGTGGAAAACCTGTAGAAAATCCGAAAATACCCGAAAGGCGAGGGGTGGAAATGGGAATATGATGAACGACTATTTAAAAAAGGTAAAATCGGCGAAGCGCGGGGATGTGGATGCGTTTGCAGAACTTTATTCTGAGATTTATGAGAGTATGTATCGATTTGCGCTTTATACGCTGCGGAATACCAGCGATGCGGAGGACGCCGTGAGCGATGCGGTTACAGATGCGTTTGCCTCTATCAAAAAACTGCGCGCGGAGGAAGCGTTTAAAAGCTGGATATTCCGAATCCTGTCCAACAAGTGCAAGGATAAGCTGCGGGAGTATGCGGTGAAGAACGAAGAATTACAGGAGGATCTTCCGGAGAAAGAGCCAGAGACAGATACGGCAGAACGGATGCTGATCCGAAGGGCTTTTTTTGAGCTGGCCGACGAGGAGCGTCTCATTATCAGTATGCACCAGTTTGCGGGTTATACCAGCCGGGAAATTGCACAAATTTTACATATGAATGAGAATACGGTGCGCTCAAAAGAAAGCAGAGGGCTTAAGAAAATGGCGGGTCAGTTGGAAGATATCCAAAATTAGAAGGAAAGGGGAAAGACGTATGACAGAGAAGGAATTGTTGGAAAAAATAAAAGATTCAGCGAAAGACGAACCAATACCGGAAAGCATAAAACCGGAAAAAATAAAAGAAAAACTGCGTTTTCAGAGTAAGGAGGCGGAAAGGGCGAACTCCATGGCTGCTAACAGCAGGAATTTTTTCAACGGGAGCAAAATAGCAGCCGCAGCGTTGGTGGTATTGTTTTGCGGAGCTTTGGGAGCGCAGACCTGGAATCTGCATCAGAGTGAGGGAACAGGCGGAATCGGAAACGGCAGCCAGGTAGCCGAAGAAGCTGCAGCGGGAAACAGCATTTCGGAGTATGATGCAATCAGAGCGGATGGGGGCGATGCAGTGGAGGCAGAGGACGTTGGGGAAACGGCTGCGCCGAAGCAGGACGCAGGCGATTTATATACCGTGGCAAAAAATTATGAGGAGATTTACGACCTGTTAGCACAGCAGCAGATGACCCGCTGGATGGACGACTTGGATTATGGCATTGCAGTAAACGAAGATTCAGCCACAGCGGGGAGCCTTAAACAGGAAATCAGCGCGGCGGGAGATATCAAGTATTCTGAAACAAATGCCATTACGGAAGGGACGCAAAAACATTATTCCACAACCAATCTTCAGACAGAGGGCGTGGACGAGAGCGACATTATCAAAACGGATGGTTCCTATCTTTATGCGGTGAAAGGGAACAGTGTGATTATCACGGATATCAGGGATGGGGCGTTGGAAAAAGCGGGAGAAATCACCCTTCCTTTGGAGAGCGCTTCGGATCGGGTAATTGAGATGTATGTTGATGGAAAAACGTTAAGCCTGATTGTGCAAAAAGAAAATACCGGGCTGAAAAAAGAGAATGGGGACAGCGAGGATTTCTATTATATGTCCTCTGAGATGGAGACGGAAATTAGGACTTATGATATCAGCAGCCCCCAAAACCCCAAATTTTCCGGCAGCATGGCGCAGGAAGGTTACTACCACACATCAAGGAAAATTGGCGACATCCTTTACCTGTTTACCGATCAGGCCATGGCATCTCCAACCTTAGAAAAGGAGTTTGCAGTAATAGAAGAGAATGTAGGGGGCTGGATCCCCTTGGTAAATGGGAAGCCGGTAGCAGCAGACTGCATCTATCTTTCCAAAGAAGCAAGGCAGGGACTTGTGATATCCTCAGTGAATGTGAATAAACCCGATACGGTTGTGGATAACACGGTCATAATGAACGGATATGTGGATATCTATGTCAGCCCCCAGGCGGTCTATCTTTATCAGGGGACGTATGAAAACGGAAATACTACGACAAAGATTGCAAAATTCAGTTTGGAACAGGGCAGGATTGATGCGGTGGATGCAGCAGCAGTAAATGGAGAGGTGAGAGATACCTTTGCCATCAATGAATATCAGGGAAAACTGCGGATCTTGACCACCAGCAGCCGCTTTTCAGGAGGAGAAAGCACGAATCAACTCTATCTGTTTGATGAAAAATTAAAGCCCACCGGAAAGATTGAGGACATTGCGCCGGGAGAAGAAATCTATGCGGCAAGGTATTTGGGGGACATGGCGTATTTTGTGACATATCGGAACACGGATCCGTTGTTCGCGGTAGATTTATCGGATGATACCGATCCTAAGATTGTGGGAGAACTGAAAATAACCGGATTTTCTGAGTATCTGCATTTCTGGGGCAAAGACAAACTGGTAGGCATCGGCTATGAGACAGATCCGGACAATGGGGGCAGAGAGGGGTTAAAGATTACGATGTTTGACATTTCCGCTCCTGCCAAGTTAAAGGAGATAAAAACGATTGTACTAAAAAATGTAAATTACAGCCAGGCTCTCTACGATTATAAATCCGTACTCGCAGATGCGGAAGAGAACTTGTTAGGCTTTACGGTGCAGGATTACAGCAGCGGCAGCCTGAATTATCTCCTGTTTTCCTGGGAGGAAGGAACGTTTGAATGCCTCCTGACAGAAAAATTGTCCACGAACTTTTCCATCGACAATTTCAGGGGCATATATGTGGATGATATCTTTTATGTGGCGGGCAGGGATGGAATCCGATCTTTCGACCGCAATAACGGCTATGCATTATTGAAGCAGTTAGAGTTTTGAGGAAGGAGAAATAGATTGCCAGGGGAACTCCATCGTGGTAGAGTAAGGGAAAAGATAAAAAGGGGAGAGACATATGTTGACAGAACTATTTCCTATCCAGGTGGAGGGATCCGAACCGGGGGCGAAACTATGCACATATATCATAGAGCATTCACAGAGCATCGGAGTGGAAAAAAGGCCTCTGATCCTGATGTGTCCCGGCGGAGGCTACGGATATACCTCTGACCGCGAGGCGGAGCCTATTGCCATGCACTTTTTAAGCGTGGGATGCCATGTGGCGATTCTTCGCTATTCCTGTGCGCCGGCAGTTTACCCTACGGCCCTTCTGGAGCTGGCGGAGGCAATGAAAATCATTCACCGTTATGCGGAGGAATGGTATGTGGATACAGACAAAATTGTGGTGCAGGGATGCTCTGCAGGCGGCCATCTGGCGGCAAGCCTTGGGATGTTCTGGCATGAGCCGTGGCTGGCGGAAGCGGCGGGAGTGAGCTGTGAAGTATTAAAGCCGGCGGCGATGCTGCTCTGTTATCCGGTCATCACTTCCGGGGAATATGCCCACCGAGGTTCCTTTGAAAATTTGCTGAATGGAAAATACACGGAGGAAATGCTAGAGCGCAATTCTTTGGAAAAGCAGGTGACGGAGTACACGCCGAAAGCATTCATCTGGCATACCTATACGGATGAAAGCGTACCAGTGCAAAATTCACTGCTTCTGATTGGGGCGATGAAAAAATATGGGATACCGGTGGAATTTCATATGTATCCGGTGGGCGGCCACGGGCTTTCCACCTGCGATAAATGGAGCATCACGGCAGACGGACGCGGCATACAGGAAGAGTGCCAGAGCTGGCTGCCTTTGGCAAAAAGCTGGCTGGAACGCTTATGATGGGAAAAGCGCGAGAGACGCGTGACAGAGACAATCGTTTTGTATGGGGCTTAGCAGTCAATGCTAAGTCCTGTTTTTATGAAGGAGAAAGTAACAGTTCAGCCCACGCCATTCGCAATCCCGCACTACGTGCTTCAAAATTGCTCATGAACGGGCGTTCTGCTCATAAGCAGTCTCGTATGATCATTCATGCAAGCATGATTCGCCTACGAGACTGCTTATGGTTGAACTGTTACGGAGAAAAATGTAAATAACCTAAAAAAATCAAAAAAATTTGTTTGAAAAGAGGGTATCTTCACTTGTAAAGAAAAGAAGTTTTGATATAATAAAAGCATATCATGAAAAACAGACAGAAAAGGAAAAGGTTTATGGAAAATATTCAAGAAATTTGCGACACACAGGAAATTCAAAAAATCATGGATAACTGGCATAGAGCAACAGGTTTTTCTGCAATTCTACAGGATATGGCTGGGAAATGTATCTGTCAGAGCGATAAAGCGGCGGATAAGTACATGAAGCAGACGGAATTTTATATTGCCGTTACCTTGACAGATGGCTCCGTAGTGGGAGAAATCAAAGGCGGCCAGTCAGGAGAAAACCAGGAAGCGGATGTAAAGTCGAGAGAAGATATAGATGCAGCAATGGGGCTGTTAAGCGATGTGCTCAATGGGTTTGTGCGTTCCTGCTATATTGAAAATGCCAATCAGGATATGTTAAAGCATATGCAGGAAAATATCGAGTCCGCGATTGGACAGATTGCGGAGGTGAACGAGATTTCCAAGGAAATCGGCCAGTTCGGTAAGCGCCAGAACATTTTGGCATTGAATGCCTCCATTGAGGCGGCAAGGGCCGGAGACGCCGGAAAAGGATTTGCAGTGGTGGCGACAGAGGTGCAGAGCCTTGCGGGGAGTATGTCTTCCGCCAGCGTTAAGATTGTGGTGGCCTTGGACCGATTGACGAAAACCATTAATGCTTTCAGCCAGCCAAAGTAAAGATGATTACCCGGCAATGATGGATGGTACATTCCATCTGAATGCCGGAATTAAATATTAAGAAGGAAATTTTTTTCTTTCAGTAAAAACAATGTTAAATGATCAGGAGTAAAAACTTGAGCGGATATCGTTTTTTTGCGAGTGACAGAGAAATGCCGGAAATTCATATTCTTTATCATATGAACGATTCCATCAATGTCTGGATAGAACGGGAGACGGATTATGCTTCTCAATACACAGATAAAAAGTATATAAATTACATAGAATGGAATTATAGTGATAAGAATGCTCAAATCATTTTAGATTACATCAAGGAATTATTAGAAGATAGATTTACGGTTGAATTATTTGATACTTGGATGGGTGATAAAACGCCTGTGGAGAGAGCGGAAGTGAATATCAGTGAGTTGACGATCCATGATATCAAAAACATTTGGAAATGGAATGATGACGGTTTTATAAGAAATAGATGCCTTACGGTATTCAAAAGCAGAGGAGACAGGTATTACCGTAAAAAAAAGAAGAAAATGAGAATCAGATACTGAGGATTTTGTAATGAGCGCTAAAAAAGGATGCCCAAAATTAGGCATCCTTTTTTACGGTTACTTTCACAAATTTCTTTTTTCCACGTTTTACCACAAGACCTTCTTCTCCAAAGGAATCGGCGGTATAAGCCGTTTTGATATCGGAAATCTTTTCATCGGCAACGGTGACGCCGCCCTGTTCTACCGCCCGGCGGGCTTCTGAGCGGGAAGCGGTTAAGCCTGTTTTCACCAGGAGTGCTAAAATATCCATATCGTTGTCGGTAAAGTCGGCAGCAGTCAGTTCTACGGCGGGCATATGGGCTGCGTCGCCACCGCCTGCAAACAGGGCGTGGGATGCTTCCCGTGCTTTTACCGCTTCCTCTTCGCCGTGTACTAATTTCGTTAATTCAAAGGCTAAAATTTCCTTTGCCTGGTTCAGCTGCGCGCCTTCCCAGCTTTCCATCGCGGCGATTTCCTCTAAGGGAAGGAACGTCAGCATACGGATACACTTTAAGACGTCAGAATCAGCCACATTTCTCCAGTACTGGAAGAAATCAAAAGGCGAGGTTTTCTCCGGGTCAAGCCATACGGCGCCGGACTGGGTTTTTCCCATCTTTTTCCCTTCGGAGTTGAGCAGCAGATTGATGGTCATAGCGTAAGCGTCTTTCCCCAATTTACGGCGGATTAACTCTGTGCCCCCTAACATATTGCTCCACTGGTCGTCGCCGCCAAACTCCATGTTACAGCCGTATTTCTGGAATAAAATGTAGAAGTCATAGCTCTGCATAATCATGTAGTTAAATTCTAAGAAGCTTAAGCCTTTTTCCATGCGCTGCTTGTAGCATTCTGCCGTCAGCATACGGTTTACGGAAAAATGAGGCCCCACTTCACGCAAAACATCAATGTAGTTTAAGTCCATCAGCCAGTCGGCATTGTTTACCATAATGGCTTTTCCCTCGCCAAAATCAATAAAGCGGCTCATCTGCTTTTTAAAGCAGTCGCAGTTATGACGAATCGTTTCAGCGGTCATCATCTGGCGCATATCGGTACGTCCAGAAGGGTCGCCGATCATGGCGGTTCCGCCTCCGATTAAAGCAATCGGCTTATTTCCTGCCATCTGTAAACGTTTCATTAAGCAAAGCGCCATAAAATGTCCCACATGAAGGCTGTCGGCGGTAGGGTCAAAGCCGATGTAGAAGGTTGCCTTCCCATTGTTGATTAAGTCCTTGATTTCGTTTTCATCCGTCACCTGGGCAATGAGGCCGCGGGCGACTAATTCATCGTATAATGTCATGCTCCATATCCTCCTAATGATTAAAAAGAAAAAGCGGTTACAGGTGTTTTCTGAGTGAAGACAATGGATGGCACACGCTGTGATTCATTGTCATAAAAAAACCCTCGTCCCATGAAAGGACGAGGGTTTAAGCTCGTGTTACCACCTTTGTTCGCAGACAGTTCACACTGCCCGCCTCAGCGAGTGTCAAAACAACACTCCGGCACTTGTAACGTGTACCACTACGTCACAGCCTACTGATGACCTTGCTTTTCTTTTCTGCCGTATGTAGCCTGCGGTACAGGAAGCAAAACCATGTTCGGTGTGAAGCTCAGGGATGTATTCGGAATAAGGGGTCCACGCGCCTCTCATCCGCCGGCTGCTTTCTGTCTGGCCGTTCTTATTCTTACTTCTTCCCGTCAAAGCTGTTAATTTTTTAATTAACGGCATTATAGTTCAAGAAAAGGCGTCTGTCAAGAAAAAGATTTTTGTGTTTTTTGCTGAATTTTACAGGATAAAAGTAACAGTTCAGCCCACGCCATTCGCAATCCCGCACTACGGGCTTCAAAATTGCTCATGAACGGGCGTTCTGCTCATAAGCAGTCTCGTATGCTCATTCATGCAAGCATGATTCGCCTACGAGACTGCTTATGGCTGAATTGTTACAAATTAAAACTTTAATGTAAAAAAGTAACTTGACAAAAACTAGAAACTCTGTTAGATTACAATAAGTGACAAAGACGTCTGATTCCTACCAGACGCCTTTTATTTAGGGCAAAGGCGTCCGGCGTGATGGGGAGTTGGCATTACGACGGGCGCTTTTGATATATTTGACGATTTTGGGAGAGGAGATTGTTCTATGATAAAACTGGAAAATGTGAACAAGTACTTTGGAGAGCTCCATGTGTTAAAGAACGTGAACCTGGAGGTAAAAGAGGGTGAGAAACTGGTAATAGTGGGACCTTCCGGCTCCGGAAAATCCACCACAGTCCGCTGCATGAATTTCTTAGAAGAGCCTACCAGCGGCCATGTGTATATTGATGGAAAAGAGCTGACCTCAAAAAATAAAACAAAACTGGTGAGGGAGACTACTTCCATGGTGTTCCAGCAGTTTAATCTGTATCCCCATATGACCGTATTGAAGAATCTCACGTTAGCTCCCATGAAGCTTCACCATAAAAGCAAAAAGGAAGCGGAGGAATTGGCGCATCATTATTTAGAGGTGGTGGGCCTGAAAGACAAAGCTCACGTTTATCCGACGACTCTTTCCGGCGGGCAGCAGCAGAGGATTGCCATCGCGAGGGCGCTTTGCGCGGAAAGCAAGATTATTCTCTTTGACGAGCCGACTTCTGCGCTGGATCCGGAAACCATACAGGAAGTGTTAGACGTTATGATAAAGCTGGCGGCGGAGAATATCACCATGGTTGTGGTGACGCATGAAATGGGATTTGCCAGACAGGTGGCAGACCGGGTGGTCTTTATGGCGGATGGAGAGATTATCGAGGAAGGGACTCCGGAGCATTTCTTTACCAATCCGAAAAACGAGCGGGTAAAACAGTTTTTGGGCAAAATTATCCGCTAGGAGGAAACGCGCTATCGACAGTCCGTGAGACGAAGCTCACTGGCTGTTTGGGGAATATGCCGATACAAGCGGCATTTCTTTAGATAATATTTCAGGAGGTAAAAATTATGAAAAAATGGAAAAAATGGATGGCATTAGGGATGATGCTGACAATGGGCTGCATGACTCTCACCGGGTGCGGCGAGACGGACGCCAAAACAGACGCGAAAGCAGATTCGGCGGCAGCGGATGTGCAGCAGGGAGCTGATACGGATTATCCGGCGGATGTCCAGGAGATTATAGACCGCGGAGTATTGCGGGTTGGGGTAAAAAATGCCGTAGTAGGTTTTGGTTATCAGGATCCCATTACCCAGGAATATTCCGGCATGGAGATTTCGCTTGCAGAAAAAATCGCAGAAAACCTTGGAGTGGATGTGGAGTTTACGACAGTGACTGCGGCGACGAGGTCAGAAGTGTTAGACGCCGGAGACATTGACTGCGTGCTTGCGACGTTTACAATCACAGATGAGAGAAAACAGACCTGGGATTTCTCCACCCCTTATTATACGGATTATGTAACGGTATTGGTACAGAATGATAGCGGAATCACTTCTCTGGAAGGGCTGAAAGATAAAAAAGTCGGCGTTTCTTCCGGATCTACTTCCGCAAGATCCCTCGTACAGGAAATGATAGACAAAGGTTATATTTCCGGGGAAGGGTTCGATATGGAGACATTTGACCCGGCGGCATGGACAGAGGGCATAAGCTTCCAGCAGTATGACGATTACCCAACGATATCCACCGCGTTAAGCGCCGGCGAAATATCCGCTTTTTGTGTAGATAAATCCATTCTGGCAATTTATCATACAGACGACCGTTCTTATATCGAAGAACAGTTTGCTCCCCAGGAGTACGGCGTTGCCACAACGAAGGGAAGCGGATTATCCGGAGTGGTGGACGAATTAATCAAGGGATGGTTAGAAGACGGAACCATAGAAGCATTGATATCTGAAAACGGATTAGAATAAGAATTTTAGGACTGGAGGGAATTAGATGGCTGGTTTGCTTTCAAAAGACGCTTGGATCAAGGTCTGGACTTATCGGAATACCTTTGAAATGGGCTTTTTAAATACATTGCTGACAGCGGCGGCGGCAGTTTTATTATCTATGGTTCTTGGGATTGTGTTAGGTCTTATGGCAACCAGCGGGAAAATCATACTAAGGGGAATTAGCCGGGTATATGTGGAAGTGATACAAAATACGCCGCTGTTGCTGCAGATTTGCTTTTTGTATTACGCCCTTGCATTTTCCGGGAAAAGCATCGGGATTATACCGACCGGCATTCTGTCCATCGGGATTTACCACGGTGCCTATATGGCGGAGGTCATCCGCGCGGGCATCGAGGCGATTCCGAAGGGGCAGTTTGAGGCGGCGTCTTCCCAGGGGTTTGGCTATATTGGAAGGATGTATTATATCATCCTTCCACAGAGCATTAAAATCATTTTACCGCCTATGGTAAACCAGGTCGTGAACCTGATAAAAAATACGTCCTGCCTGTATATCATCGGCGGAGCAGATTTGATTTCTCAGACTTACAACTTTGTGACGGGGGCTTCCACAGGAGGCGCATACGCCCCGGCGTACATTGTAAGCGGACTGCTGTTCTTTGTCATATGTTTCCCTCTCTCCAAATTAGCGAGCGTCTGGGAGCTGAATTTGAAGAGACGCGACCGGAGGGTACAGAAGAATAATGGGGAAGGGAGGATGATGGAAGTATGAGCAATCTTGAGGCAAGCTTATCCATATTGAAAAATGAGGCTATCTGGCTGTTCTTATTGCGGGGTGTGCTGTTTACACTGATTATTTCTGTTATCGCAGTTGTTTGCGGCGTGATTTTTGGCTCTGTTTTGGCATTGGTGCGGAATTACTGCAGCAAGGGGTGGACCGTGGTATTTCGGTATCTGGCTGCCATTTACATTGAAGTGTTCCGCAACACGCCGCTGTTATTGTGGATTTTTATCTGTCTGGTTTTTTGTCCCTGCCCGTCCATTTTTTCGCAAAAAATGTTTACGCTGACTTCCGTGGAGACAAAGCTGCTGTTTAAAGCGTCTGTGGCGTTGATTTTATTTACCTCGTCCGTGACGGCGGAGATTATCCGGGGCGGCTTGAACGCTGTGGCGGAAGGGCAGTTTGAGGCGGGGCATTCCCAGGGGTTCCACACAGTGCAGATTATGATTTATATTGTGCTGCCGCAGGCTTACCGCAATGTAGTGCCTACGCTGTTGAGCCAGATTATTACGACCGTCAAGGATTCTTCCTATCTCGCCAACGTGGCTGTCATTGAATTGATGGCGCGCACCAAGCAAATCCTCAGTTCCGCCAATATGTATAATGGCACAGGAAAAATCAATGTGACCGATGTCTTTGTCCTGTTCGGCTGTGCGGCGCTGATATATTTTATCATTAACTTTACGTTATCCTGTGTAGTCCGTTCCCTTCAGAAGAAGCGGAAGACGGCGCCAAAGCCTGTGGCATTGGAGTAAGGGAAAGCGATAAAAGAGGAAAAGGAGAGGGAGGAATATTATATGGAGCATTTTGTCATTACGATTTCAAGGCAATTTGGCAGTATGGGGAGGACCATCGCGGCAAGGCTCTCGGAGATTTTGGAAGTAGAGTATTATGACCGCTACATTGTCGAGGCGACTGCCCAGAGGCTTGGGCAGAGCGTTTCCACCGTCAGCCATGTGGAAGAGAATACAGGCACTTTCTTTCTGAAAAAAAAGTATCCCTTTAATATGGGGATATACAGTATCAGCGATGAAGTGTTTTTTGTGCAGAAGAATATCATACAGGATGTGGCGTCAAAAAGTTCCTGCATTATCGTAGGGAGATGCGCGGACAGCATTTTAAAGGATATGGACAACTGTTTGAACGTTTATATTTATGCCCCTTACGAAGCAAGGCTCCACAACTGTGTGCATGAGCTGATGATGGAAGAGCGGGTTGCCAGAAAAATGATAAAAGAAGTGGACATGGAACGGGCAAATTACCAGAAAAAGTATTGTCCGGAGGTAAAATCCGTGTTCGACAATAAACACGTAATGCTAAACAGCAGTGAGTTCGGCATTGAGGGAACGGCGCAGATTTTAGCGCAAATTGCGAGGGAGCGATGGAAAAATTAAAGAATATGCCTTCCATAGGTATGCGGATTATAAAATCAACGGTAGCAGTGTTTATCTGCTACCTTATCTCATTTTTGCGCGGCGACAGCGGAATTGTTTTTTATTCCCAGATTGCCGCGCTTTGGTGCATACAGATGTATGTCCATGATACCTGGAAAAACGCCAGGCAGCGGCTTACCGGAACGGTAGTGGGGGCTGTGTATGGGCTTATCTTTTTACTGACAGAAAAGACGCTGTGGAGCCCTATGGAAAAAAACGGGGCATTCTATGCGCTGTTAGTATCCCTTACGGTTGGCGCAGTGCTTTATACGACGGTATTGATGAAACAGAAGCAGGCCTCTTATTTTTCCTGCGTCGTGTTCCTAAGTATTGCGGTCAATCATATCGGGGACGGCAATCCCTATTTGTTTGTGTGGAATCGATTTCTGGATACAGTCATTGGAATTATAGTGGGGCTTGCCGTGAATCAGTTCTCTCTGCCGAAGGGGAAGAGGGAAGATATTCTTTTTATTTCAGGGGTGGACGGTATCCTGTTAAATCAGCAGGGCGGATTAAGCGATTATTGCAAGGTAGAGCTGAACCGCCTGATTGATAGAGGGGTAAAATTCACGATTGCCACGATGCGCACGCCGGCATCGCTGTTAGAACCCTTGCGGGATGTCCGGCTGAATCTGCCTGTGATTGTTATGGACGGGGCGGCCCTCTACCATATCGCGGAAAAAGAGTACCGCAAAGTCTATGTGATTTCCAGCAGCAAATCGCGGGAAGTCGCTAATCTTATCAAAGAGGCGGGGTTAAAGTGCTTTACGAATATCATAGTAGATGACGTATTGTTTATCTATTATGAGGAGCCGGAGGACGAAGTGCAGAAGCTTCTCGTCAGGGAACTGCGCAAGTCTCCATACCGCAACTTCATCAACAGGGCGGCTCCCGAAACGGAGCAGGTGGTTTATTTCATGATGCTATATCCGAAACAGGTCATCGATGAGTTTTATCAGGTTTTGGAGAGCAACGGAATTACCAAGGATTTAAAAGTCTTAAAATTCGATTCCGACGACTACCCTGGTTATGCGTATATTAAAATCTATAACCGCAATGCCACAAGGGAAAATATGATTGCCCAACTGCAGCAGATGATTGGCATGGAGCGGAAGGTGATGTTTGGCACGAATCCCGGACACTGCGATATCCTTGTGGATGAGGGGGATTTTTCCCGTATGCTGCGCCAGATGAAAAAGATGTATGAACCGATAAAATGGATTGTATTCCCCCATAAAAAATGATACCATGGAACGTAGCAAAGGGGAAATGAAGTCTGATACATGGGAGGAGATAACCATGAATAGGAGAGCAGCTCAGGCAATCGGGGTCGTGGTGGCGGCAGGAGCGTTATTTTTACAGGCGATCGTAGCGGGCGGCGTTGCCAGCGAGGAGATGGGCATTGTAATGAGCGCCATGCGAAGCCTGCGCCGGTCCCAACATCTATGCTATGAAATGACCTCTCTGAACGGGGAGGAAGAGATGGTTCAGAAGATATGGGCGGATTTGCTGATGGAAAACTGGGTGGAAGAACTGGCGATCTATGATGCGGACGGTATGGTGGTATCCTTCAAACGCTATTTTGACGGAAGGCAGGAGTGGCTGAACGATGGACAAGGCGGCTGGGAAATCACAGATTCGCAGGCTGCCATGCCAGGGTTTGACGCATTGACGGAATTTTCCCTTAGAGTGAATGATATTCGGGATACGGAATATGCGGAGGAGGGCGGCCGGCTGAAAATCACGTTTTGGCTGACGGACGATTTGTTGGAGAAACGGAAGCAGGACCTTCTTTCGATGATAGAAGCGGACGACAGCGGGACAGCGCTGCAGGAAGCGTCCTATCAGCAGTATGCCAACGCCAGCTTTGAAAACGCCAGCATCACCTATGTGGTGGATGCGGAAGGGATGCTGGCAGAAATCCATTTTCTGATAGATGTGACGCAGCCGGAACTCTTATTAAAAGGCGGCGGAAACTATGTGCTGGGAGAGGATGTAACATACCAGACCGGCTATACTGCGAAAGTTCTGTACGGGAATGATATGGAAGTGGCGGAGACGATACAGGGCTGCGAGGCGGAGGTAAGCGCCATCCGATAAGAAGCAGCAGGTAAAACAAAAGAGCGCATGGAAGAACGTGTTTTTCCATGCGCTTTCTCCGTGCGCCTAGCGGCGCACGTTTCTAACGGCTATTGAAACCGCCGTGTACCGAACGGTACGCACGGTGGTGTGAGAGGACGGCGGCTAATCACCGCCTCCTACTCGATTGTTCAACTTGAAGCTGAGAAAATAGTTCAAAAGGCGGTTTCCGCTGCCCTATAAGGCGGAGCCGGACAGGCTTCCGGTAAAGGGCGCTAACTCTAACCGCACGAAGTAGCCGCGGTTGCTGTGGCATACCGGGCATTCTTCCGGCACGGCCTTTCCACGGTAGATATTGCCGCAGTCTAAGCACATCCATGCAGTCTCCACATCAGAGACAAACAGTTTTCCCTGCTCAAGCAGCTCCGCAAACATTCCGAAACGGTCGCCGTGGACCTTTTCAATCGCAGCAATCTGCTGGAAGGAAGCGGCAACCCTCGGAAATCCCTCTTCCCTGGCTTTTTCTGCAAAATGAAGGTAAACGTCGTCGTGTTCCTCATATTCGTTGTGCTGGGCGGCACGCAGCAGCTTTGCGATATCCTGCTCGATGTTTACCGGGTAGGAACCGTCAATCTGGATGTTAGAGCCGCTTAGTTCGCTCAAATGGTTGTAAAATACCTCCGCGTGCTCCTTTTCCTGTCCTGCGGTAAAAGAAAAGACGGAATGAATCACATAGAGATTCTGTTTTTTTGCCTGGCTTGCGGCAAAAGTATAACGGTTTCTCGCCTGGCTTTCTCCGGCGAAAGCGCGCATTAAGTTTTCACGGGTGACACTGGTTTTAAAATCAACAGACATAAAATGTTTCCTTTCTCAAATAAAAATATTGTGCATAAACAATCGCTATAACAGAGGGTGTTCGGACCGTGCCTTTAAGCGGGCATAACGGCGGTCCACTTCCGCCTGTATCTCATTGGTGATAGACTGATACTCTTTTTTGGCAAGGTGCTTTGTTCTGCCCATCATCTTAAGCCAATCCGCCACAGGGATTTTCTTATGGTTCTTTTCCGGATCATAAGTGAGGGTAGTGATGCCGCGCTCCACCTCATAAAGGGGGAAATAGCAGCAGTCTACCGCGGCAGAGATGACCTGGCGTTCCGTTTTCGGATTATCGCCCCAGTTTAAGGGGCAGGCGGAGAGAGCCTTCACATAAGCGGTGCCGAAATCCCTTGCATAGGCGGCGGCTTTTGCCGCTTTTTTGATAAAGTCCCCTGGATTGCTCTCTGCTACGGTTGCCACATAGGGGAGGTGCGTCGCCGCCATGATTTCCGGCATATCTTTGTGGAAAAAGGTTTTTCCATACTGCGATTTTCCCAAATGGGAGGTGGAGCTTTTGGCTCCCATCGGAGTGGAATAAGACAGCTGATAGCCCGTATTCATATAGCCGCCGTTGTCATATTCAAAGATGATTAAGCGGTGGTTTCTTAAGGCAGTGCCGATGGCGGAGCCCATGCCGATATCCAAACCGCCGTCGCCGCTGACCATAATGAAAGTAATGTCGCCCTCTGGATATTCCCCACGGCGCTGTCTCTCATGAAAGACCTCTACAAGTCCGCTTAACGTCGCCGCGCCGTTCTGGAACAGGTTGTGGAGGTAGGGGACGCGGAAGGCAGTTTTCGGGTAGGCAGTGGTAACTACCATACCGCAGCCTGTCTGGAACAAAAGAACCACATTTCCCTCAATGCCCATCAATAAAAGGTTTAAGTTCACAGGAATGCCGCAGCCTGGACAGGCGCCGTGTCCCGGAGCAAGACGCTTTGGCATGGCAGTTGCATCTTTTAGCACGCCTCCGCTGACTATCATTTTATTTCGTTCCTTATCATACACGCAGGAAGTGACGCCCCGGAGCGTGTCTTTTTCGGTCAGAGGGGCAAAGTACTGCGGCTGTTTTGCGTGAGATGCGGAATCATTTGAGCCGCCACGGGAGGCTGTCTCTTCCGTGCCGGGAGTTACGCCGTAATAGTCAAAATCCTTTGCTGTGCCGGAAGCCGCTTCCTCAAAGAGGGCAAGGGCATCCTCCACAAAGAAATCTTTTCCGCCGAGGCCGTAAATACGGGAAATGACCTTAATGCTGCGCCCGTTATCCGGCAAATCCTGCAGGGCAGCTTTTAATTCTAACGACATATTGCCGCCCCCTGCGCCGTAGCTGTCCTGGCGGTCCGCAGCAATAATCGTTTTTGCATTGCGGCAGTAATGCCGCAGTTCCTCCGCCGGGAAGGGACGCAGCACATGGAGCGTAACCACGCCTGCTTTCACGCCTTTTTCACGCAGCTTGTCCACTGCCACCTTAGAGGTGTGATAGGAAGAGCCGAGGATGAAGAGCAGGATATCGGCGTCTTCGTGCTGATAGGCGGAAACAAAATCATGCTTTCTGCCGGAGAGCAGGAAAAACTCTTCAAACATGGAAGGAAGTTTCCGGTAGGCTTCCTCCATCGCCAGCGAAAGCTGATAACGGTTGTTAATCACATCCGGCTCGTTCATATAGGAACCGACGGAAATGGGGTGGTCAAGGTCCAATACGCTGTAAAAGCAGTTTTCCCCAGCGGAATCGTCCTTGGCAAAGGCGGAAACAGTTGGATTGTCACAGGTCAGCTTCGGGCCGATATAATCCTGTACCGCACGGTCGTCGCGAAAGACAAAGCACTTCTGCTTCTGATGGCTGGTAAAAAACCCGTCAAATGCAACCGCCACAGGAAGGCTGACTTTTTCCGCCAGCTTCAAGGCAAGGAGGTTGAAGTCATAAACCGTCTGCGGAGAGTCTGCAAAGAGGATGATCCATCCGGTATTGAGCAGGTACATAACGTCGCTGTGGTCGCCCTTGATGCAGAGGGGGCCGGAAACGGTGCGGCAGGCGACATTCATCACCATAGGCATTCTCGTGCCGGACTGCACCGGAAACTGCTCCAACGCATATAAAAGGCCGTTGGCGCTGGTGGCGTTAAAAACCCTGCCGCCCCCGGCGGAAGCGCCGTAGCAGATTCCCGCTGCGCTGTGCTCTCCCTCTGCCGCAATCAATGTTACCTGATGGAGCCCTTCCGCGCCCATAGCGTCTAAATTTTCTGCAATCTGGGTGGAGGGGGTGATGGGATAGTACCCCATGACATGGTAGTTAATCTGCTTCGCGGCGTAAGCGGCAAGCTCGTTTCCGCTGTCGTACAGGACTTTCTGCTCCACAGGCTGGATTGCAGGCTGATTTTTTTCGTTCATCATAAAACACCTCCGTCCACTCGTTTTTCAGTCAGGTAGGAATCACTGGTAATCCAGGAGTTGGCACCCGTCTCCTGATAAGAAATATCTTCCGGCAACAAATCCCGGTTTTGCATTTCATAAGGTTTTTCCGGATAATCCCGCTCTAAGCCTGTGACTAAGGCTCCGGTAGGGCAGACGTCCACGCAGCGCAGGCAGCCTTTGCAATGCTTATAGTCTAAGCCGCTGTTTACCATAGATTCTTTTCCCTTGTAGATGCCGGGTAAAAACTGAAAGACAAAATCCGGGCAGGCAGAGTCGCAAAGCCCGCAGTTAATACATTTCTCCGGAAGGAATAATGGAATATATCCTTCCCTGGAAGGAGAGAGGTCATTGGAGATGGTGCTTCCAATGCGGTCATTAATCCCTCCGACAGGCGCATTGCGGTAGCCCCAGACATAGTGCTCTTTCGCAAAATCATTGCGGAAGGCAGCGTCCTCCGTCATTGTATCCTGGGCAGTGGCTCTGTCCGTTTCCCCTCCGCTGCCAAGCTCTATCGAAGTGGCTCTTTCATAGCCCAGCCGGACGCCGTTTAAGTTGGCTTCTATCAGATTTGGATATTTTTTTCCGATCGTATCCCGGCAGAGCGCTTCCGCCATGTCGAGGGGAATAAAGCCGGAGGCTTTCGCAAGTGCGCCGAGCATTACCATATTGATTCGGGATTTACATTCCATGGCGATGGAAAGGGCATCCAGGCAATAGAGCGTTCCTGTAGCAATCGAATATTTTTTCGCCGCTTCTCCTGCTGATAAAGGGGTATTGATTACCGTTCTGGTCTGTCCGGAAATACCCTCCAGCACGGGATAGGAGGAAATCAGCCCTTCATGGAAGATTCCCAAAAGGTGCGGGTGCGTTACCGGGCTGTTGACCTGAAGGGGTTTTGTATTTTCACACCAGCGGATATAGGCTTTCACTGGCGATCCTCTTTTTTCAGAGCCGTAACTGGAAAAACTAAGGGAGTTCAGGGAGAGGTAGAGGGCGCCTAATTCCCCTAACATTTTTCCGCAGAGATTCGCTCCAAGGCCGCCGATACTTTCTAACCGTAGCTCAAAATAGCCGTATTCATTTGTGACAGGCAGTTTTATTGGTTCGTCCATAATCCTTCTCCTTTACAAGTTATTACCGTTAGTATGGTAGTTTTGACAAAAAAAATTCCTGTTTCCGTTTACAAGGGAGAAAAAAGTTTGTAGAATAAACACACAAACACAGGATGGAGATTTGACACGGATGAAAGAGAAATTGCTCGTTTTTATAAAAAAAGAAACGGTATTGACAGCGGCGGCGGCTCTGGCTTTCCTATCCGCCTTTTTTGTTGCGCCGGACGCGCAGTATCTGGATTACATAGACTGGCAGGTCCTGGGCATTTTGCTGGCATTGATGACGGTGATGGCGGGGGTTCAGAAAAACGGCATATTTGATGAGGTTGGAAGGCGGCTTCTCAACCGGACGAAAAACACGGCGCAGCTCACGGGGACATTGGTATTCCTGTGCTTTTTTTCCAGTATGCTTATTACAAACGATGTGGCGTTGATTACCTTTGTGCCTTTCGCAATGCTGACATTGAGGAAATGCGGGCAGGAGCGGCTGATGGTGCTGGTTATCGTCCTGCAGACAATCGCCGCCAACTTAGGGAGTATGTTTACGCCCATTGGGAATCCCCAGAACCTGTATCTGTACCAGCTGCTGGGGATGAACATCGGGGAATTTCTGCTCTATATGCTGCCCTACACGGTGGCGTCCGGCCTGTTGCTGCTGATTGCCGTTTGGGTGTTTAGCGCAGGGAAACAAAAAATTTCTTTGAAAAACTGCGATTTCGGCGGAGAGGCAGGGGCGTTGGAACCTAAAAAGAATGCGGTCTATCTGGCGCTATTTTTCCTGTGCCTGTTTGCGGTGGCGGGGCTGATACCGTATTATCTGGCATTGGCGGCAGTCCTGTTCGCAGTTGCCGTGATGGATCGGGAAGTGTTGAAAAGAGTGGATTACTGTCTGCTGCTTACGTTTATTGCATTTTTTATTTTTACCGGAAATGTCAGCCGTCTGCCGGCATTTCGGGCGGCGTTGGAGGAGCTTGTGGGAGGAAGGGAAATTCTGGTGGGGGTTCTTGCCAGTCAGTGTATCAGCAACGTTCCGGCGGCGCTGCTTCTATCCGGATTCACGCAGGCATATCGGGAACTCCTGCTGGGAGTGAATATCGGCGGCTTAGGGACGCTCATTGCGTCTATGGCGAGCCTGATTTCTTATAAGAGTTATGCGCGCCAGTATAATAACACAAAAGGGAAATACCTTCTGTGGTTCACCGCCGCCAACCTGGTTTTCTTGGCGATGTTATCACTCCTTGCGGGAATCAGGACGATGTAGCGGCAAGGGCGGACGTTTTCGGCAAAGAGGTTCCTTTCGGGGCTGCGGCAGAATCCGGAGCGGGAGCTTCTATGCGGCAGGAGGTCTAAAAATAAGAACGAACGAATAGAAATAGAGGGAGAACGATTCGGGAGTTACATCCTTGTCCCCAGAAAGACAGTTAAAAGAACAAATCGAAACACCGATGGTGTGGCTCCGCTATGCCTGCGCTATCGATGTCATGCAGGCAAAATTACGCCTGATTAACGCTGACCTGACGGAACGAAAAAACCGCCAGGTCATTCGTAATATGTCCGCAAGAATCAAGTCGCCGGACAGTATCGTGAAAAAATTAATCCGCAAAGGAAGGGAAGCCACTTTCCGGGCGGCGGCGGATACCTTAAACGACATTGCCGGGATACGGGTAGTCTGCTATTTCAGCGATGATATCTACCAGGTGGCGGAGATGATCCGGAAACAGAAGGACATACGGGTCTTGAAAGAAAAGGACTATATAAAACATCCCAAAAAAAGCGGTTATCAGAGCCTGCATCTGATTGTGGGGGTTCCGGTCGCCTACCTGGAGGAGACAGAAGAAATCCGGGTGGAAATACAGATACGTTCCTTTGCCATGGACTACTGGGCGGAGCTAGACACCCAGATGTGTTACAAAAAAGACGCAGGGAAGATGGAAAACGTGGGGTTAGAAATAAAGACATACTCGGACCTAATTGCAGGCGTGGATGGCCAGATGCTGGAACTGCGCAGAAAGATTGACAATATGTAGGCTTGTTCTTTCCAAGAGTCCGGGGGCAGCAGTAGCTTTTGTCTCCACGTTTTTCTCCATATCTTAAATTATGGTAAAACAATCTTAGTTCCTCCGAATCCGGGGGAATTAAGATGGTAATCCCCTTTCTGCTTATTAGCAACATCTCTATCAGTCTGCATAAATCTTTGCAATTTTTTCTTAAATTTTATTTACATTTTACAAAACCGTGCCTCTCTATTTTACATAAGGAGGATAAAGTAGTTCCTGTAAACAAAGTAACAGAAAATAGGGGAACGGAAGTAAGCTTCTCCAGATAAGAAAAGGGAGGATATGTAACATGAAAAAGAAATTAATAGGTATGTTGTTGACAGGCATTATGGCGGTCAGTATGCTGGCGGGATGCGGCAATAGCGGCAATAATGGAATCGATACGGATGTCAGTGCAGATGTAACGGCAAATGAGGGAAGCCAGGTGGGAGCGGCGAATGATCCTGCAGAAGAGTTTGACGCCAGTGAATTTATCAGTGTAATTTCCAGAGAGGAAGGCTCCGGTACCAGAGGCGCTTTTGTGGAATTATTTGAGATTGAACAGAAGGATAGTTCTGGAAACAAAGTGGATTATACCACAGTAGAGGCGAATATTACCAACAGTACGGATGTCATGATGACTACGGTTGCCGGAAATGAATATGCCATCGGTTATGTCAGTTTAGGTTCCCTGAATGACACGGTAAAAGCAGTTTCCATTGATGGAGCGGAAGCTACGGTAGAGAACATCAACAATGGTTCCTATGCGATTTCAAGACCGTTTAACATTGCGACCAAAGGGGAAGTAAGCGATGCAGCCGAAGACTTTATCAGCTTTATCTTAAGTGCAGATGGGCAGCAGGTCATTAACGACAATAACTATATTACAGTAAGCGATGCGGCAGGCTTTACAGGAAACGGCGCAGAAGGAAAAGTAGTTGTGGCAGGTTCCTCTTCTGTAACGCCGGTCATGGAAAAACTAAAAGAAGCCTATGCGCAAGTAAATGGGGCAGTGGAGATTGAAATACAGGAAAGTGATTCTACGACCGGAATGACAGCGGCGATTGACGGTACCTGTGACATTGGCATGGCTTCCCGTGAACTGAAAGATTCAGAAATAGAAAGCGGTTTAAGCGGCACTACCATTGCTTTGGATGGTATCGCAGTGATTATCAATAAAGCAAATCCCATCACAGAGTTGAAAAAAGAGGATGTAAAAAACATTTTCTGTGGTGATGTGACTACCTGGGAAGAAGTTATGAAATAAATGTCAGACAGCAGCCGTGGTAGGAGATTTGTATGAATAGAGTGAAAGAAAAAATAATGGAACTTGTCTTTCTTTTTACGGCAGTGATTTCCATTGTGGCAGTTGCCTTAATCTGTATCTTTTTATTTGCCAATGGCTATCCGGCAATACACAAAATCGGCCTATGGGAATTTTTGTCAGGAAAAACCTGGAGGCCCACCAACCAGATTTTTGGTATTTTTCCAATGATAATCGGCAGCCTTTATGTCACAGGGGGAGCATTGGTGATCGGGGTTCCGGTGGGAATCTTAATGGCAGTTTTTCTGTCACGCTTTTGCCCCAAAAAACTGTACCGTATGTTAAAACCCATTGTGGATTTATTGGCGGGCATTCCTTCCATAGTCTACGGATTTTTTGGATTGGTAGTCATAGTGCCTTTCGTCCGGGAACATATGAAAGGCGATGGAAACAGCATTTTAACCGCTTCCGTCCTGCTTGGGATTATGATCCTTCCCACTGTGATCGGAGTGTCGGAGTCGGCAATCCGCGCAGTGGAGCAGAGCTACTATGAGGGGGCGCTGGCATTGGGGGCGACTCATGAGAGGAGCGTTTTTACCGTTGTGGTTCCGGCGGCAAAATCCGGAATTATGGCGGCAGTAGTACTTGGAGTAGGGCGCGCCATTGGAGAGACAATGGCGGTGATCATGGTGGCAGGAAATCAGGCGAGAGTTCCTCACAGCATTTTCCAGGGCGTGCGTACCCTGACCGCGAATATTGTGATGGAAATGGGCTATGCGGCAGATTTGCACCGGGAGACCTTGATTGCTACCGGAGTGGTATTGTTTGTATTTATTTTAATGATTAATCTGTCATTTTCACTTTTAAAGAGACGAGGAGGAGAAAAATAGGATGGAAGCAGTGAATCGGCAATCCTTTCGGGATAAAATGAAATCCTATCAAAAGCATCCGGGCTCTTTTCTATTATTGCTTTTGGTATTGCTTGCGGCGGTTTTTACGGTAAGCGTTTTGGTATTTCTGGTAGGGTATATTTTAATCCACGGGATACCCTATTTAAAACCATCCCTGTTTGCCTGGGAATACACCTCAGAAAACGTTTCGATGCTTCCCGCCATGATAAACACCCTGTTTATTACCGTATTGGCATTAGCCATATCGATTCCGTTTGGCGTGGGCGCAGCCATTTACTTAGTGGAATACGCAAAAAAGGGGAATAAATTAGTGGGCGTTATCCGGGTGACAGCAGAAACCTTATCTGGCATTCCCTCCATTATTTACGGTCTGTTCGGTATGTTGTTTTTCGTGACTGCCTTAAAATGGGGCTACTCCATGTTAGCGGGGGCAATGACGTTGGCAATTATGGTGCTGCCCGTCATCATGAGAACCACCGAAGAAGCCCTTTTGTGTGTGCCGGATTCCTTTCGGGAGGGAAGTTTCGGATTAGGAGCAGGGAAACTCCGTACCATTTTCCGAATCGTACTCCCTTCAGCAGTCCCAGGGATTCTCTCCGGCATTATTTTAGCCATTGGGCGTATCGTAGGCGAGACAGCGGCGTTGATTTATACCGCAGGCACTGTGGCGGGCGCAGCAGGTTTCTTCGATTCCGGGCGTACCCTGGCAATTCATATGTACTCTCTGTCCAGGGAGGGAATGCACACCCATGAAGCCTATGCCACGGCGGTTGTGCTTCTGGTCGTCGTACTTATCATCAATGGGGCATCGTCCCTGATAGCAAAAAAATTTGAAGCGCCGCGGAAATAGGGGAAGCAGGAGGAACGAGGGAACATGATGTCTGAAAAACTAAAAATATCTGACTTGAATTTGTATTACGGCGATTTTCACGCCTTGAAAAATATCAATATGTCCATTGGGTCAAATGAAATCACAGCCTTTATCGGTCCCAGCGGCTGTGGAAAATCCACCTTTTTAAAAAGCTTAAACCGGATGAATGACCTGGTGGAAGGCTGCCGGGTGACCGGAGACATTCGTTTAGACGGAGAAGACATTTATAAAGGAATGGATATTAACCTGTTAAGGAAACGTGTGGGGATGGTATTCCAGAAACCAAATCCATTTCCCATGAGCATTTACGACAATATCGCCTATGGTCCAAGAACCCATGGGATACACGCAAAGGCAAAACTGGATGATATCGTAGAGAACTCCCTGCGGAACGCGGCTATCTGGGAGGAAGTAAAGGATCGCCTCAAAAAAAGCGCCTTAGGAATGTCCGGCGGGCAGCAGCAGCGCCTCTGCATCGCAAGAGCCTTGGCGGTAGAGCCGGAAGTCATCCTTATGGATGAGCCAACCTCTGCGTTAGACCCGATTTCGACCTCTAAGATTGAGGATTTAGTGATTGAACTAAAGAAACAATATACCATTGTAATGGTAACGCATAATATGCAGCAGGCAGTCCGGGTATCAGACAAAACCGTGTTTTTCTTATTAGGAGAGGTCATTGAGAGCGGGGAGACGGAGAAATTGTTTTCTGTGCCAAAGGATAAGCGTACAGAGGATTATATCACCGGACGCTTCGGCTGATGGAAAGGAGAAAAATGAGGAATAGATTCGATCGGCAGTTGACAGAATTAAACAATCAATTAATTGAGATGGGAAGCTTGGTGGAGCAGGCAATTAAAATGGGGATTTCTGCGTTGATCAGGCAGGATGTGGAAAAAGCAAAGCAGTCGATTGACTTCGATGAAGAAATTGACCATCAGGAGAGAGAAATTGAGACACTGTGCATGAAACTGCTGTTAGAGCAGCAGCCGGTGGCAAAGGATCTGCGCCTGATTTCGGTAGCTCTGAAAATCATTACCGACATGGAGCGTATCGGAGACCATGCCGCTGATATTTCAGAAATGACAATTTTAATGTCCGGATCTAACTATGAGGACAGCAAGATTAACCTTGATATCATCAAAGATATGGCGAGAGAGACTACGGACATGGTCATAAAAAGCGTGGACGCCTTCGTCGCCAGAGACATGGAGCTGGCCCGCTGGGTTATTGACAGGGATGATGTGGTGGATGATTTATTTACCGCTTATCGAACGCAGTTAATTAAAAATATCAATGAAAACGTGCAGAATGGGGAACAGGCGACCGATATGCTGATGGTGGCGAAATATTTTGAGCGTATCGGGGACCATGCTACGAACATTGCAGAGTGGATTATTTATTCCATTACCGGCGAACACGCGGATTAAGAAATCCGTAACAGTTCAGCCCACGCCATTCGCAATCTCGCACTACGTGCTTCAAAATTGCTCATGAACGGGCGTTCTGCTCATAAGCAGTCTTGTATGCTCATTCATGCAAGCATGATTCGCCTACGGGACTGCTTATGGCTGAACTGTTATAGAAATCGTAACAGTTCAGCCCACGCCATTCGCAATCTCGCACTGCGGGCTTCAAAATTGCTCATGAACGGGCGTTCTGCTCATAAGCAGTCTTGTATGCTCATTCATGCAAGCATGATTCGCCTACGAGACTGCTTATGGCTGAACTGTTACTAGAAATCCTTGATGATTTCACATCACATATTGCAAAATCGCGCAAAATGAGGTAAAACTAGAATGTATGCATAAAATTCGGCAGAAGGGCCGGGAGCGTTATGGATACGTTGAGAAAAGATGTGAAGACAAAAAAGGAGACATAAGATGGATATTTTTGGCGTGCTGACACTGTTCGGCGGCCTTGCCCTGTTCTTGTACGGCATGAACATTTTAGGCGCAGGCTTAGAGAAGATGTCGGGAGGAAAACTGGAAAAGATATTAGAAAAGCTGACCTCAAACCCCATCAAAGCAGTGCTGCTGGGGGCGGGCGTTACAGCGGTCATACAGTCCTCGTCCGCCACGACGGTCATGGTGGTAGGTTTCGTAAATTCCGGCATCATGAAGCTGTCCCAGGCAGTGGGGATCATCATGGGCGCAAACATTGGTACCACCGTTACCGCCTGGCTGCTAAGCCTCACCGGAATCGAAGGAGAATCATTCTGGATACAGATGTTAAAACCTTCTTCTTTTTCGCCCGTTCTGGCGGTCATAGGCATTATCCTGACCATGGCGGCAAAGAATGAGAAGAAAAAGGAAATCGGAGATATACTGCTTGGCTTTGCCGTGCTGATGTACGGAATGGAGACTATGAGCGGCGCAGTGAAGCCGTTAGCGGATCTGCCGGAATTTACGAATATTCTGATGATGTTCCATAATCCGCTGTTTGGAGTAGTCACAGGAGCGGTTCTGACGGCAATCATCCAAAGCTCTTCCGCGTCTGTCGGCATTTTACAGGCGTTGTCCACTACGGGCGGCTTTACATACAGTTCCGTGATACCCATCATCATGGGGCAGAACATCGGCACCTGCGTGACGGCGATGTTATCTTCCATGGGAGCCAGCAGAGGAGCGAAACGCGCGGCATTTATCCATCTGTATTTTAACATTATCGGTACGATTCTGTTTATGATTTTATTTTATACGGGAGATGCGCTCATCCATT
Source organism: uncultured Roseburia sp. (assembly GCA_947627165.1). GTDB lineage: Bacteria > Bacillota > Clostridia > Lachnospirales > Lachnospiraceae > Roseburia. Next base: position 17,694 of record CANQUZ010000001.1, on the reverse strand, counting down.
TTTCTTTTTCGGATCATATAGTGGGACCGGCGAATATTGCGGTAATCCATACCGTGTTTAATATTTTCGCAACCATCGTGCTGCTTCCTTTCGCAAAAGGGCTGGAGAGATTGGCGTACCTGACTCTTCCTGTGCTGGAAGAAGAAAAACAGGTGCAGGACGAGACATTCAACATTTTAGACGGCCGCTTCTTAAACCGTCCCGGATTTGCCATTGAGCAGTGCTATTCCTTAGTAAGGCAGATGGCGGAGATGACGAAGGACGGTTTCCTTGAGGCATTGTCCGTGTTGGAAAATTATTCCGAAGAAAAGGCGCAGGATGTCTTTGACAGGGAGCACCGGGTAGACATTTACAATGATAAAATCAGCGCTTATCTGACCAAATTAAGCGGCAGGGACTTAACCTATCAGGACAGCATGAAAGTGACGTCGCTCCTGCACTGCCTGACAGACTTTGAGCGTATTTCCGACCACTCCATCAATGTAGTGCGGAATGCGAAGCAGGTCGTTGAAAACGAATTGTCCTTCTCTAAGAAAGCCAAAGAGGAAATGCGCGTGTACGCAGAGGCGGTTACGGACATTTTAGAGCGCACCACGAAAGCGTTTATTGAGGGGAATGAGGCGTTGGCAAGAACGGTGGAGCCTTTAGAGGAAGTGATTGATGATATCCATAAAGAAGTGAAGAAAAATCATCTGAAACGCCTGAGAAAAGGGAAATGCACCATCGAACTGGGATTGACCCTGTCTGACCTCACCATGAATTATGAGCGTGTGGCGGATCACTGCTCCAACATTGCCGTCTATATGCTGCAGCTGTCAGACACCAGGCTGGAAGAACACAGCTTTACGGAGCAGATGGATGCGCGTGAAAGCGCGGAATTTGCGAGGCTGCTTGCGGAGTTCCAAAAGAAATACAGCATATAGATGATAGAAAAATAAAGGGGGACGTATGGCGGTCATTTATATTGTGGAAGATGATGAGAATATTCGCGAGATAGAGCGTTACGCGTTAAAAAACAGCGGATACGAGGTGAAGACGTTTGAATGCGGGGCGGATTTTTTGAAACAGCTGGAAGAGAAAGTCCCTTCTCTCATCCTGCTGGATATCATGCTTCCGGGGGAGGATGGCTTGAAGATCCTTGCCCAAATAAGAAAGAACCGGAGAACCGCCGACGTTCCTGTTATGATGGTTACGGCAAAGACGAGCGAATTAGATAAAGTAAGAGGGCTTGATTCGGGTGCGGATGACTACATCACAAAACCTTTCGGCGTGATGGAACTGATTTCCAGGGTGAAAGCGCTGCTAAGGCGCACGAGGGACGTGGGCGAGGAGCATCAGATGACTCATGAAGAGATCCTTCTGGATAATCAAAAACACGCAGTTTTTATTAAGGGGGAAGCCTGTGAGCTGACCTTTAAAGAATTTGAACTGTTAAAATACCTGATGGTGAACAAGGGAATTGTCCTCACCAGAGAGAAAATCATGAACCATGTGTGGGGGTTTGAATACGAGGGCGAGAGCCGCACGGTAGATATGCACATCAAAACCCTGCGGCAGAAATTAGGCGATGCGGGAAGCTGTATTAAAACGATCCGCAACGTCGGTTATATGGTGGAGTAGCCGGGAGATGCGGATGAAGAAAAAAATCAATAGAGAAGTTATGTTAATTGCGGTCATTGCCATTACGGTGATGGCCGTATGTTCCATATTGCTCTTTTACCGCATTATGGAAAAGCAGATATTGGAAGATTTAAAGGCGAACGCCCATGTGATTGCGCGGGTGGGCGTGACAAAGCTGACGGAAACCATGGACGGGGATCTGGATCAGGAGGAGCTTAGAGTTACCCTGATAGGGGCGGATGGCACAGTGCTTTATGACAGTCTGGGGGACAAAACCCGGATGGAAAACCACAAAGAGCGCAAAGAGATTGCCAAGGCATTCCGCACAGGCGAGGGAAGGGCTGTCCGCAAATCCGCCACCTCTGCGAAGCAGACCTATTATTATGCCATGAGGCTGCCGGATGGGGATATTCTCAGAGTCGCCAAAGAGAGCGGCGGCATTTTGGCGATTATCCTCAGCATTGCGGGGCTGATTGTAATCATAGGGGTTTTTAGTTTTGCTATGTGCGCTTTCTATTCCCGCTGCCTTACGAAGCGCTTAATGGCTCCCATTGAAAAAATGGCGGAAAATATCACTCTGGTGCAGGAAGATGAAGTTTATGAAGAAATGCGTCCCTTCATCTCTACCATTAAGCGGCAGCATATGGATATCCTAAACTATGCCAGAATACGGCAGGAATTTAGCGCAAATGTCTCCCACGAATTGAAAACGCCCCTTACCGCCATTTCCGGCTATGCGGAATTAATCGTAAGCGGTATGGCGGACGGGGAAGATGCCGTACATTTTGCCAGTGAGATTCAGGACAATGCGGAACGTCTGCAGAACTTGATCAATGATATCATAAAATTGTCAGAATTAGATGGAAAAGACTTAAAACTGGAATTTGAGACGGTAGACCTCTATGAGCTGGGGGAGAACTGCCTGTCCATGATGTCGCTGTATGCGCAGAAAAACGAAGTTTCCCTGCGCCTTTTGGGGGAACATATCCAAATCAGCGGAAATAAGACCTTGTTAGAAGAGCTGCTGCTGAACCTTTGCAGCAATGCAGTGCGGTATAATAAAAAAGGCGGCAGTGTAGTAATCAAGACCGGCTTTGAAGAGGGCAGGCCCATGCTTTCCGTAAAGGATACCGGGATTGGAATCCCCAAAAAACATCAGGAGCGGATTTTTGAACGCTTCTACCGCGTGGATAAAAGCCGTTCTAAATCCACAGGCGGCACCGGATTAGGCCTTGCCATCGTAAAACATATAGCGGCGCAGCATAACGCCCGGATTACCCTTGACAGTGAAGAGGGGGCGGGTACGGAAATAAAGGTGAGATTTTAGTCAAAAGGTTGTTTGAAAATCGGAAAAATATGTTACAATGAAAAGACTAGGGATAAAGGAGTGTAACATGATGTTTTCCGAATCAGATATCAGGAGAGAAACCTACCCTTCTGCCTTCCGCAGAGGGAGGGAATTATACAATCAGGGGGCGGTGGGAGACCTTGCCTATGAATCTTACATGGCGGCGGGTTTTTCGCAGATAGAGATCCAGGCAAAAGTCAAAGGTACGAAAGAGCCATATTATCATACAGAAGTTGTCATTGACGAAGAGTTTGAGGAAGTCGGCAGCAGCAGATGCGAATGTGAAGCCTTTTATAGTTATGAAGGGCTTTGCAAGCATTGCGTTGCCGTTCTTTTTGCTTATATCAATCATAGGAAATCCTTAGGGGTAAGACGCGACAAAAATGGGAAACCGCTGGAGTTAAAAACCAGCTCCACCTTAAAGACCATGCTCCATCAATATTCCATGCAGGCGGATGCTACCTTTCTTTTGCCGGAAGATATTTATGGAAAAGTGGAGTTAGAGCCTTATTTTAGGATAAATTACGGCATTGCCACGGTGGAGTTTAAAATCGGCGTAGAACAAAAATACGTCCTAAAAAACATCACCGGATTTCTCGATGCGTTAAAAAATAACGAAAAAGTCCGCTACGGCAAAAAACTGGAATTTTACCATCACATAGAAGCCTTTACCGAACCGTCAAAGCGGCTGATACAGTTTTTAAAGCAGCAGGAGGCGGACCGGAAGCGGCAGAGCCGCAGCCACGTCTACTACGTCTATACCGGCAGCTATGAGAGGTCGATGGAGTTGGACGGCGTGGGGATTGACCGGTTTTTGGAAGCCATGGGGACAGAGCCTTTTAGCGCGGAAATCGGCTTTATGCCAAAGGAACAATTTTTTGTTTCCGAGGAAGAAAAGGTACCAAAACTCGGAATCCGGAAAGGGGAAGCCGGAATCTTTCTCCTATTGGAGGATTTACAGGTCATTCATGGGGAGAAGCGGCTGTATTTTTACGAGGACAATCGGATTTACCGCAGCAAGCCGGGATTAAGGGGCAGGATTTACGAATTTTTTGAATTTTTAAACCGCCAGCCGGGAGGCGAGTGCTACATAGCGGAGGAAGAGCTTTCCCTCTTCTGCCGGGATTTGCTGCCCCTTGTGAAGGAGAATTTTTACGTACTGGCGGACAACTTTGACGAGAGCCTCTATGTGCCCCCGAAGCCCCAGTTCGAGCTGTACTTAGATAAACAAGACCAAAATACGGTCGGCGCAAAGCTGCTCGCCGTATATGGGGAGGAAAAATATAACGTCTTAGAGAAAGCCGACCCCGGACAGCTGCGGGACTCTGCGGAAGAACTCCGGATGAAGAACCTCACGGCATCTTATTTCAACGATTATGCCAGGGAGCAGACGGTATTTGTCCTGCGGAAAAATGAGGAGATGCTCTACCGCTTGCTGACCGAAGGATTAAAGCGGCTGGCGGAATACATGACCATCTATACCAGCAGCGATTTCCGCAGCATGAAAGTAATGGCGCCGCCGGCGGTTTCCGTGGCGGTATCCTTAAAGAGCGGCCTTTTGGAGCTGGAAATCCACTCCCCCGAACTAAGCCGGGAGGAACTGGCGTACCTGCTGAGCAAATACGACAAGAAAAAGAAATACGTCCGTTTAAAAAACGGCAGCTTTTTAGAAATTGGGGATCGCGCCCTTGAGGCGTTGGCAGAAGTAAGCAGCGACTTGAACCTGACAGAAGGGAAGCTGAAAAAGGGCAAAATCATTGCGCCCAAATACCGCGCGCTGTACCTTGACGAGACGCTGCAGGGCAGCCGGCTGCTCTCGGTGGAAAAAAACAGGGAGTTTCAGGGCATCGTGCAAAACATGAAGACCATAGAAGAAAGCCATTTCGAGGTGCCGGCCTCCCTGAAGGGCGTCCTGAGAAGCTATCAGACGGAAGGTTTCCTCTGGTTAAAAACCCTGCGGGAGAACGGGTTTGGCGGCATCTTAGCGGACGATATGGGACTGGGGAAAACGCTTCAGGTTATAAGCCTGCTCGTATCCGAGCGGGAGGACGTACTGGCAGGAAAAAAAGAACCAAAACCGGCGTTAATCGTCAGCCCCGCTTCCCTTGTCTACAACTGGCAGAAAGAGATGAAACGGTTTGCGCCGGAGCTTGAGGCGGTGATGGTTGCGGGGACGGCGGCGGAGCGGAGGGCAATCCTCGAATCCGGCGGGGATCACCAGATTTTTATCACCTCTTACGACCTGCTCAAGCGGGACGTGGAATGGTACCGGGACAAGGTGTTCGCAATCCAGGTGATAGACGAGGCGCAGTACATCAAAAACCCCTCCACCCAGGCGGCAAAAGCCGTCAAAGAAATCACGGCGGCATTTAAGCTGGCGTTGACGGGAACGCCGATTGAAAACCGCCTCAGTGAGCTGTGGAGCATTTTCGACTATCTGATGCCGGACTTTTTGTACAGCTACCGGCACTTCCGGGAAGAAATGGAGCTGCCCATCATCACCAATCAGGACGCCGATAAAATGGAGCGTCTAAGGCGCATGATACGTCCCTTTGTCCTGCGCCGCCTCAAAGGGGACGTGCTCAAGGACCTGCCGGAAAAATTAGAAGAATCCGTATTTGCAAAACTTTCCGGCGAGCAGATGAAGCTGTATGACGCTCATGTGCAGCGGATGAAAATGTTCTTAGAGTCCCAAAGCGACAGGGAGTTCCAGGAACAAAAAATACAGATATTAGCGGAACTGACCAAGCTCAGGCAGATTTGCTGCGACCCGGCGCTGCTCTTTGAGGAGTACGCGGGGGATTCCGCAAAAACGGATATGTGCCTGGAATTAATCCGGGATGCGGTGGGAGGCGGACACAAGGTATTGCTGTTCTCTCAGTTTACGTCCATGCTGGACAGGCTGGGGGAGCGTCTGAAAAAAGAGGGGATTGCCTACTATATGCTGACCGGGGCTGTCGGCAAAGAAAAGAGGATGCAGATGGTGGAGCGCTTTGCCACAGACGAAGTGCCGGTGTTCTGCATCAGCTTGAAAGCCGGCGGAACGGGATTAAACCTCACGGCGGCGGACATTGTCATCCACTACGACCCTTGGTGGAATGCTGCCGTGCAGAACCAGGCGACGGATCGGGCGCACCGCATTGGGCAAAAAAATGTGGTGACGGTCTATAAGCTGGTGGCGGAGGGCACCGTCGAGGAGAAGATTATGGAGCTGCAGGAGCGCAAAAAGCAGCTCGCGGAGCAGATTTTAGAGGGAGAGGGCATGGGAAGGGCAAGCTTCACCAGAGAGGAAATCTTAGAATTGTTGAGATAGCGGCATCTGATGGGAATAAAAGGGTGTAGGTAAGGCAAATATTGCCTCCGCCTGCATATAGTATTGTAGGCTAAACAAATGATAAGAAAATCCGATAATAAAAATAGAGGAATCAATTTTTGCGTCGTTGCCGTCAGCGACGGAAAATCTGGTTGTAAATAAGGGGGATGTTTGGTATAATGAAAGTACAAAAGTGAGGTATTTACTTATGGAAAGACGGTTGGATTACGCCAGAAGAAAAAGGCTGGGCGAACTCCTTATTGATGCCGGAGCAATCACGCCGGAGCAGTTGGACCAGGCGTTAGCGGCTCAGAGAATGAGCAGAGACGGAAAGAAACTCGGAAATGTGCTGATTGACATGGAATTTGTCACAGAAGCGCAGATGATAGAAGCATTAAAGACACAGTTGGGATATCAGGTCGTCAATCTTTCCCACGAGCGTGTGAGCGACGAGGTCACAAAGCTGGTAGATGAGAAGATTCTCAGGAAGTATTGCCTGATGCCGTTCGGGTTTAACGAGCGGAACCAGAACATCCTCAAAGTTGCGATGAGCGATCCCCTTGATATCCGCGCGATAGATGATATTTCCATCATCACAGGCTTTCAGGTAGAAGTATACATTACGACGCAAAAAGACATTATGGCGGCTCTGGACCGTTATTACGGCAGTGCCGAGATGGTAAAAGTGGCGGCAGAATTTATGCGGGGGCGTGCGGAGGACCAGACGGCGGAGGCCGCAGTCGAGGACACCACAAGTCAGGCGCCTATCGTAAAGCTGGTACGCCAGATTATTGAACAGGCTGTCCGCAAGAGGGCCAGCGATATCCACATAGAGCCGATGAACACCAAGCTGCGCATCCGTTTCCGCGTAGACGGAGTGCTGCAGGAGGCAATGACCCATGACATCACGCTCCACGCGGCAGTGACCGCGCGTATCAAGATTATAAGCGGGCTTGACATCTCAGAGAAGCGAAAACCCCAGGACGGCCGTACCAGCGCAGTTGTGGACGGACAGGATTACGATATCCGCGTTTCCATGCTGCCCACCGTGTACGGGGAAAAGACCGTCATGAGACTGACACAGAAAAAAGGGCTGACAAGGGATAAAAAAGAACTCGGTTTTTCTCCGGAAGAACTTGAAAAATTCGATCAAATCTTGAAACATCCGAATGGTATTATTCTTGTAACAGGTCCCACAGGAAGCGGTAAATCAACAACCTTATATACAGCTTTGTGTGAACTGAATGTAGAGGGAGTCAACATCATTACGGTTGAGGATCCGGTGGAGGCGGAGATTGGCGGCATCAATCAGGTGCAGGTCAATGAAAAAGCCGGACTTAGCTTCGCCAGCGCCCTCCGGTCAATCTTGAGGCAGGATCCGGATATCATCATGATTGGAGAGATACGTGACGGGGAGACGGCGGAGATAGCGGTAAAGGCTTCCATCACAGGGCATCTGGTGGTGAGCACGCTGCACACCAACAGCTCTGCAAGCACGGTAACACGTCTGACAGACATGGGAGTGGAGCCGTATCTGATTGCAGATTCCGTCGTCGGCATCATTGCGCAGCGCTTAGTGCGCCGTGTCTGCCCTTACTGCAGTGCGCTGCGGGAGGCGGATGAGTTTGAGAAAGAGGCGCTTGGCGTGGCGGACAGCCCGGAAAAGGTCATGATCCTGCAGGCACGGCAGGGAGACTGCATGAACTGCGGGGGAAGCGGCTACTATGGGCGTATCGGCGTATACGAGATTATGTCCGTGGGAGCGTCCTTAAAGCGGGAAATCAGCCGTGGGGCGACAGCGGATGAGATTGAGAAGGCTGCAGTTCGGGAAGGAATGAAAACACTGCGCATGAGCGCGGTTCGATATGTATTAGAAGGCATCACGACGATTGAAGAAGTGAGGCGCATCATCTATCAGGAATAGAGGGGAACCATGGAGACTACGATAAAAAATCTTTTAGCAGTGGCAAAGGAAAGAGACGCATCCGATTTACATATTACCGTCGGGATCCGCCCGAAATGCCGTGACCACGGCGAGCTTTCCGAGATGGAAGAGTTTGACCGGATTACTCCGGACGTCGCTAAGACGCTGATGGATTCCATGCTTGGGGATCGCCAGAGGGCGATCATTGAAGAGTTTGGGGAGGTGGATTTCGCCTACTCCATACCGGATTTGGGGCGTTTCCGTGTCAATGTATTTAAACAGCGCGGTTCCTACGCCGCAGTCCTTCGTCTGGTGGCGACGACCATCCCGTCGGCGGAAGCGCTTGGGCTGCCGCCGTCTGTAGTGGAGCTGACCAAAAGAAAACGAGGCTTGGTGCTTGTGACAGGACCCACCGGAAGCGGTAAGTCCACAAGCCTTGCGTCCTTGATTGACATCGTCAATAAAAGTAAAAATGTACACGTAATCACTCTGGAGGACCCAATCGAGTACCTGCACAACCACAAGATGGCGGTGGTCAACCAGAGGGAGATTGGACTGGACACGTTATCCTACGCAAACGCCTTAAGGGCTGCCCTGCGTGAGGATCCGGACATCGTTCTGGTAGGGGAGATGAGGGATCTGGATACGATTTCCACCGCCATAACAGCGGCGGAGACGGGACACCTGGTATTCTCCACCCTGCATACCATTGGAGCGGCGCCCACGATTGACCGTATCATTGACGTATTTCCGCCCCACCAGCAGACACAGATAAGGGTGCAGCTGGCAACCGTGTTGGAATGCGTAGTTTCCCAGCAGCTGCTTCCGACGGCAAACGGCAGGGGGCGCGTGGCGGCGTTTGAAGTCATGCACGGATCTCCGGCGATTAAGAATCTAATCCGGGAGGGCAAGACCCATCAGATAGAATCCATCATCCAGACCAGCAAGAAGCTGGGAATGCAGACGATGGACGACGCGCTGTTTGACCTGTACTTAAAGCATAAGATAGAGGCTTCCAAGGCAGTGGAATATGCGGTAGACCCCGTGGCAATGCAGGAAAAAATGTATTGATATCTGGAAGGACGGATTAGGACATGGCAAGCTACAAATTTGAAGTTGTACAGCCGGACGGCAAAGACCGGAAAGGCACCATAGAGGCGGCGAGCCGCGAAGCGGCGATTACGGAGCTTCGGGCGGGCGGCAACCTCATTGTTTCTGTGGATTTGGCCAGCGCATTGAACAAGGACTTAAACATCAGCATTGGCAAGGCGGTAAAACCCAGGGAATTAAGCATCTTCTGCCGCCAGTTCCAGAGCGTGTTAAACGCCGGCGTTACCGTAATGGAAGCGCTCTCCATGTTAGCGAAGCAGACCCCGAACCGGGCGTTTCGGACGGCAATCGAAGAGGTGCGGGATACGGTGCAGAGGGGCGAGACCTTAGCGGAGGCAATGGGACAGCATCCCAAAATCTTTCCGGAGTTGATGATACACATGATAGCGGCGGGCGAGGCGTCCGGTAGTTTAGACGTCGCCTTTGACCGGGTCGCAAGACAATACGAAAAGGATTCTCACCTGGCGGGTTTGGTGAAGAAGTCCATGGTATATCCGATTATTTTGATTATTGTAATTATCGCCGTAGTGGCGATTATGATGATTAAGATTGTACCCACCTTCACAGAGACCTTTGCAGATCTTGGGATACAGCTTCCCTGGATTACAAGGGCGGTGATGGCGACCAGCGATTTTTTTGTACATAGCTGGTACTTTCTCTTAGGGGGAGGCGTGGCAGTCGGCTTTTTCGTTCATGAACTGAAACGGACGGAGCGCGGCGCAATGTTTTTCGGGCAATTAGGTCTGACGCTGCCGCTGTTTGGAAATTTGACCATCAAATCTTCCAGCGCGAGTTTGGCGAGGACCTTAAGCACGTTGATGGCGTCCGGCATTTCCATGGTGGATTCCATTGGCATTATAGAAAAGACCATTAAGAACGCTGTTGTAAGAGAGGCGCTTAAGAGCGCGCAAAAGGAGGTGAGCGAGGGTGTTTCCCTATCGATACCATTAGAGCGGAGCGGAGTGTTCCCTCCTATGGTTTATCATATGATACGCATCGGGGAAGAAACAGGTAACATGGAAGAGATGTTAGATAAGATTTCCGACTATTATGACGAGGAAGTCGAGATGGCGACGCAGGCTCTTGTGGCGGCGTTGGAACCTATGATCATCGTTGTGATGGCGATGTTGGTGGTGCCGATTATCTTAGCAATCATGCTGCCGATGTTTAGCATGAACAGTCAGTTCTAAATGGAAACCCAAAGCCCCTGGTCAAGGGGGGATCGGCTTTCCGACGGAAAGCCGCAAATATGAAAAGAAAAGCGGAGTGCAGGAAAGGAGAAAGTAATATGAAGACAGCGGAAATGAAACAGAAAAGAACGGACAATAAAGGTTTCTCTTTAGTAGAGCTTATTATTGTAATGGCAATCATGGCAATCATGGTAGGAATTGTGGGCACACAGGCAGTTCCGTACTTAAATCGTGCGAGGGAGGCAAAAGACAGGGAGCTGTTAAGCGCAATCAGCACGGCGGCAGTAACGGCTTATACAGAGAATGTAGAGGATCTTCCAACCGCTGGGTTTACTGTAACAGATCTTTATACAGATGAGGCTGATGCTGCGATAAAGGCATGGCAGGATGATGTGAAAACTCTTATAAGTTATAATACACTGCCTTTATTGAAAGGAGCTGGAAGCAGTGACCAAATAAAAACGAAGGTTAGTGCTATTGAAATTATAGTTTCTACTCCTGCTACCGGGGCGCGCACATTGACAGTAACAGCCACTGGAACTACTCTTGATCCGGTTGTATCCCAGTTATAATCCTCTAAACAACGCGGATATTGGAAGATTTCCATATAGAGGGAAGTTGGAGCTTGCAAAGAGGGGGCCTGAGCAATGGAAAGAAGAAAGGTTGATACAAAAGGGTTTTCTCTGGTAGAGGTGATCATTGTCGTGGCAATCATGGCAGTTTTAGCGGGGATTGTCGGAGTGCAGTCCATTTTCTATATCAACAGCGCCAGGGAGACAAAGGACAGAGAAATTTTGGGCAGTCTCGCGACTGCGGCAGTATCTGCATACGAACTTCATGCGGAGCTGTTTCCGACAGACTATGACAACCTAATCTACTTTGACGACACCCCCGGCGGAGGATACAGAAGAGATCCGGAGAAAAGCTGGTATCAGACCTTCATGGAACTGTCAGGCTTTGAGAATCTGAGCGCCTTGAAAGCGGCGATGAGTTCAAAGCCTGGCAGGGAACTCACATTTGTCGGCATCCTGCTGAATCTGACAAATCGTGAAATCACCATCTATGCCTATGGGCTTTCCGATGAAACAATGACGGATCTTTTTGATCCGATAGTCTCCAAAATCTGAGGGAAAGCAAAGAAGAGAAAAGGAGGCGCTTATGTCAGCGTTGGTTACGCTTCTGTTTTACAGTTCCATATTTCTTTACGGAATCGTGATTGGCAGTTTTTTAAACGTCTGTATCTTACGGATTCCGACAAAAGAAAGCCTTATGCCAGGCTCCCACTGCATGGCGTGTGGGAGTAGGCTGCGCTGGCAGGATTTGATTCCTGTCTTTTCCTATTTGCTGCTGAAAGGCAGATGCCGTTATTGCGGTGCGAAGATTTCGGCGCAGTACCCGCTGGTGGAAGCGGCAAACGGCGCCTTGTATGTGTTCATCTTCCTGGTGAACGGCGTCAATCTAAAGAGTGTCCTGTTTTGCCTGATGGCATCTGTCCTTTTGGTAATCAGCGTCATTGATGAACGTACCTATGAAATTCCAATTTCCTGCAATGTAGTCCTGCTCATGTTAGGAATTGCTGCTTGTGTCTTAGATGTTATGCAGAACGTTGCTCTGCTGACGGGGCATTTGCTTGGGTTAGTCAGCGTTTCAATGGCGCTTTATCTTTTGTATCGGATTTCAGGCGGCAGGGCGATTGGCGGAGGGGACGTGAAGCTCATGGCTGCGGCGGGGCTGATAGTAGGCGTCCGCGACATCGTTTTGGCGTTCTTTTTGGGCTGTATCTTAGGTTCCGTCATCCATCTGGCGAGGATGAAGATTTCCGGGGCGGAGCGGATGCTCGCCATGGGACCGTACCTGTCGGCAGGCATATTGATTGCCGCGCTCTTTGGGGAGCGGATGTTCGGCTGGTATTTCGGAATGTTGGGGCTTTCGTAAGCATTGTCCCCTGACTCGTGGAAGACGTCGTCTTTGGACGTGGAAAACGTCTTTCTGGAGTGAGGGAGCAAGCAGAAAAAGGAGAGAGAAATGGCGAAGAGAGTAATTAGCATTGAATTGGGAATATGGTGGACAAAGGTTGTCTGTACCGAATACGGAAAAAAGGCGCCTCAGATATATGATATGTTTAGTTTCCGCACGCCGGAGCATTCTGTGGAGGACGGCTATATCCGGGACAAAGAGGGGTTTGCCCAGGCGTTAAAGGAAGAGCTGGCAAAGCGGCAGATAGCGGACAGGGGACTCTTTTTTAACATTAATTCCACGAAGGTCATTACCAGGGAGATTTCCCTTCCTGTGCTGAAAGAGAAACAGTTAGAGGGAATCGTGCAGACTCAGGCGAAAGAGTATTTCCCCATGGATATTTCCGGATGCAGCATTTCCTACCGGAAAATGTATGAGGCGTATTCCGACGAAGGGATTTTTATGCGGGTTCTGCTGATTGCAGTGCCGGATAATCTGCTTTCCAACTACATTTCCTTTGCGGAGTCCGCCGGTTTTACCATTGAGGGATTTGACTATATTGGAAACAGTATCACATCATTTGTCGATACGTATTTTAAAGAAGACGGCATTGTCGTACAACTGGAGGAGAGCGAGACGATTGTCAGCGTGTTCTCCAGCAATAACCTGGTGTTCCAGCGTGTCGCCCCCAACGGCTACAGCATGGTAATGTCAGCGGTGATGGATCATGGGGTGCTGGGCATCGACAACGAGTATGAGGCGTTTGACTACCTTGTGGAACACGACATTCTGCACACCGACTTGGGAGAGCCGGAGCCGGGGACGGACGAGGAGAGGAAAGCGGAAGCGTATGCGGATATAGCGGATGTGCTGAATTATCAGACGAGAGTCGTGATGACCGCATTGGAATATTATAAGACACAGTCAAAACAGGATTTGCGCGGAAAATTTTATCTAATCGGCAGCGGCGCTAAAATCGCCGGACTTGCGCAGGTGTTCCGCGAAGAGATACCGGTAGAGTATGCAGAGGTCAATTATAAATCGCTTCTGCGTTACTCCAAGCGCTTAAGCTCCAAAGAAGTGGCGGGGGCGGATTTTGCGGCGGCATTTGGTGCGACGCTGCGCCCGCTCACCATTAAGTCAAAGGAAATGCGCGAAAAAGAGAGCAAGAAGAAAACCCGCAAGTCTACGGGAATCATCTTCTTTGGCACTGCGGTTGTCAGCGCGGCTTTGATAACAACGGGTGTGATGCGCTATGTGGTGGCGATTACGGAGCATGAACGCCTCAAACGGAGAATCGAGGAGCTTTCTTATGTGCAGGAGATTTTCAATGAAAATCAGGAGATGACATTAAAAGAAGCGCAGTACATGGCGTTTGACGCGCTGACCAGGACGGATAATGAAAGGATGGGAGAGCTGATGGCGCAGTTGGAAGAAAACCTTCCGTCGTCTGTCACCGTGCAGAGCCTGTCTGTGGTGGGTTCCTCCATTACGCTGAGTTTGGCGAGCCCGGATAAATTGACGGCGGCGCAGCTTCTCATGAATTTAAAAGACATACCGTTTTTAGACGGCGTCTCCCTGCCGGCAATCATAGAAGGGGAAGACGCGGCGGGAAATAAACTCTGGCAGTTTTCTCTTACGGCGTCCTATGTCGAGCCGGAGGAGACAGAGGCGGAGGAGACAGAGACAATGGAGACAGAGGAAGCGTCTGAAAAGACGGCTGAGTAGGAAAAATTTCTGGCCAGGATGGAAAAGCCGCCTGCGGCGGCGGAATGAGAGGAAAGATGAAAAAATTACGGTTATCAGATTCGGAAAAAAGGCTGTTGCTGCTATTGCTGGCATTGATTTTATTTGTTGGGGCGTACTTTATCGGATTCCGCAGAAACGTGACGGCGGCGGAGGCGATTGAAAAGGACAACGCTGAAAAAAGCGCAATGATTGCCCAGTTGGAGACGATGGTAAATCGTCAGGCAGAAGTGGAAGCGCGGACGGTAGAGGCAAAGCAGAACGTGGAGGAGATTACAGCAAAATACCCTCCGGCGATGACGGTCGAGAAAGCGATTACAGTCGTTCAGGATATGGAAAACGCCACGGGCATCGAAGTGCTGGATATTAATTTTGTTATGGATAACTTGCTGTTGGATTTTTCGGGAATGACTGCCGGGACTGCCGAAACCGCGGAGGGCGGGGAAGCGCAGGAGCAGACCGAACAGGCGGCGGCTCCGTCGAATGAGCCGAAAGGCTATTATGCCTCCCTCACCATGAATTATGCGGCGGGGTATGACAGCCTGAAAAAACTGGCGGATTATGTTCCGGAACTGCAAGACCGGGCAACGATACCGGCAATTTCAGCAGCTTATGACAGCGAGACGGGAAAACTGACAGGGACGATGACGGTCAATCTGTACTATCTGACGGAAACCGGCAGAGAGTATGAGGAACCGAAATTGTCTGGAATAGGCAAGGGCGTATCGGATATCTTTAAATCCGGCGTCGGCAGGGTTGTTTCTAGCGATAGTCAGGAGAGTGATTCGGAAAATGATCAAGAGGACACGGACGACGGTACAGATGCCGATACGGACACGGAAACAGATACAAACTAAGAATAACGAAACCGGCAGGAGCTGCAACGGGGGCTTCACCTTAGTGGAAGTCATCATCTCCATGACGATTCTCACCTTAGTTTCCGTCCCGCTTCTTCACTATTTCTCAGAATCGATGCGCTACAGCTTCCGGATGGCGCAGCAGCAGAAAGCGACCATTGCGGCGCAGGCGCTGCTGGAGAATCTAAAGGCGGAGAAACCGCTCGTAGAGAACACCGTAAGGGCGGATGGAACCGAGGAGTATGCCTCTGCATACCTTGAATCAAAGGGATATGCCTTTAAGACGACAGATCGGTTTGCTGCGGACGGGACAGGGAAAATCGTTTACGCCGGGACGGAAAACGGCTACGATTTGGAAGTGACGATTTCCGCCGCAACCGCTGTCGGCGCAACGCCGCGCCAGGCGATTTATGGGATAAACGATTCCACGGACGTCATCGCCATGGAACGCCAGCAGAAGACGGAGGCAATCGCTTATTTCTGGGAGGTCAACCGGGGCGGCGGTGGGACGTATACCGCAAAAGAGCAGGTGGAAGACCATCTGAACAGGGAAATTTGTGTGGAGATTGGAAAGGACGGCAGCGACTATACCGTAGAGGTGTATTATCAATATACTTGCGACGGACTGGCGGGAGATCGGAAATCTTCCGACCTGTTGGACGCGAAAACCGCAGATCTGGCAAACATTTATATCCTGTATGACTGGGCAGCTTCCGGGGATTTGGTGTCCGTGAAGGTTGACAGCGCCGCGAAAGCGGAGTTGATGGTGAACCCTCCGTCACTGCATCTGGTGTATCAGAAACAGGCGGCGGATTTGCCGGGCGTTTATAAGCTGTGTGTGGATACAGGGGATTTTGGCACGGCAATGAAGGTGCATACCAATGTTCCCTCCGGACAGGTCTATGATGAAACAGGATTTACGCTTTATACCGGGGTGGAGGGGCTTACCGAAGCGGGAACTCCGGCGCGTTTGCTTACGATAACGGCGGATGTTTACAAGGAGGGCCATGCGGACGGGGAGGACCCTTTAGCAGAGATTGAGACGACGAAAGGAGAGTAGCCATGGGAGACAGAAGGCAGTCAGGCGGACAAAACCGAGGCGCATCACTGATTCAGGTGGTGATTGCGATTGTCTTTGTGCTGACGATGGGATCCATCGTGACGGAGATTACATGGACGAATATTCGTATGCGTGAAGTGGAACTCTCCGGGAAAAAGAATTTTTATTCGGCGGAAGCAGTCGTGGACGATCTGACCTCAGGGCTAAATGATTCGGCGGCAGCGGCGATGCAGGAAGCGTATACGACAATTCTGGCGGATTACCGTTCCACCCTGGTTGGCGGCGGTGACGTCCAGAAACAGTTTACGAGAGATTATATTGACCATCTGGCAGAAAAATTTCAAAGCACCGTTCCTGGAAAAAATGGAATTACACCGGATAGAAGTACGCCTCCTGGTGAAGCACCTAGGGTGGCTTTCGGCGGCTATTACAATGTGGACATCTTAAAAGACGGCATGGCGGAGAGCGCGAACCAGGTTTACATAAAAACCGATGAAGATGAGGCGACCTTTCTTGGCGACTATGAGGCGGGGACTTTTACGCTGCGCAATGTAAAGGTGGACTATACGGACGACAGAGGCTATGAGACGTCCATTTCTACCGATATGGTATTCCATACCCCCGATTTGAATTTTAAGGGAAGCTATCGCGTTACGGATTATATGAAATATGGTCTGGTGGCGGACGATATGATAAAGATTGACGTGCCGGGCGTTACGCTGAACGGAAACATTTACGCCGGAGCCGGAGGCATCCGATGCATGGAGTCAACAGGCGCAACGGCGCAGATATCCGGAAGCAACATTGTGACCAGGGGAGATATCCTGGCGGGAAACGGCACGACGATGACCGTTGGCGACGGAAGAAGCCGGATCTGGGCGGAGAACGTCGGCACGGTGGGAACGGGCACCCCGTCCACCCTGACGCTGAACGGAGACTGCTATATTGCGGACGATTTGATGATTAACGGAAGCGGCAGCAAAGTAAACCTGATGGGAAATTATTACGGATATAATTTCCAGGAGAAATACGACGGACTGGCATCGCCGGTGAACGCCGATTTCAGCAGTGCCATTATGATTAATGGGGAGGGAAGTGCCCTTGACCTCTCCGGACTTTCGTATCTGCTGTTAGCGGGAAGGACCTATATCTCCCGCGGAGGAAGCGGCAGTTCGAATCAAGACATTTTATTGGGCGAGTCCCTTTCCGTCCGGACGAATCAGCTTGCTTACAGCGTGCCGGAAGAATTTTTGGACAGAACCTACGCGGCGGACGGCAGCGTAGTGTCCGCCGTTTTCAGCAGCAGCGGGCTTACGCAGTACGCGGATAGGATAGGAATGGCAAATGTGACGGACTACCTTTCCGCCTCCAATCCCATTGCCATTTATTACTATCGGGAAGGCAGTTTGGAGAAAGCGCGCTATTATCTGAATTTTGCAGACGAACAGAAAGCCAACGACTTTTTTACGGCGTATTGGTCGGTAAACAACGGACAGCTAAGCAAATATGCGGAGAGTTACGCGGATGCGATTGTCGTGGACTCATCAACGCTCTACACCTTAAAGGGCGA